>NZ_JBLVOL010000064.1:80199-85758 GCF_053543755.1 Achromobacter semiaridum
CGCGCGCCACCAGTTCGCCGTCGGCGCGCCGGATGTCGCCTTCACAGAAGGCGATGGACGCGCCACGGCGCAGGCAGCGCGCTTCAATGACCAGGTCGCCCGTGCCGGGAGACAGGAATGTGGTGTTCATGTCGATGGTGGCCATGCCTTCGGTGGCGTCGGCGGACCCGCGTGCCGCCGCGCTAAGGGTGAAGTCCAGCACGCTCATCAGCGTGCCGCCATGCACGTCGCCCCGGCTGTTGGTCAGGTCTTGGCGCCACGGCAGGGTGGTGCGGGCGAATCCCGGCGCGACGCTCTCGGGCACCAGCCCGATGAAGTGCATAAAGGGTATCGTCAGGCCGAAATAGTCGGTGGAGGCAGAGGCAGATGGGGATGCGGGTGCGGTCATGAGCGTGGGCAAGATGGGTAAGCGGATAGAGCCGGTCATAATATATTTTTTTGCAGTGCCCGCCAGCGTGCAAGCGCGACGGGGCCATCGTCTTCACTGGAATGTCTGAACTCTTGCGCAAGATCGTGCATGTGGACATGGACGCGTTCTACGCGTCCGTGGAGCAGCGCGACAATCCCGACCTGCGCGGCAAGCCCGTGGTGGTGGCCTGGACCGGGCCGCGCTCGGTCGTCTGCGCGGCGTCCTACGAGGCGCGGCGCTTCGGCATTCATTCGGCCATGTCCGCCATCCGCGCCGAACGCCTGTGCCCGCAAGCCATCTACGTGCCCCCGGACTTCAACCGCTATCGCGAGGTGTCGCGCCAGATCCGGCAGATATTCGCGCGCCACACCGACCTGATCGAACCCCTGTCGCTGGACGAAGCCTATCTGGACGTGACGCATAACAAGGGCGGGCTGCCCTCGGCGACCGAAGTGGCGCAGGTCATCCGCCATCAGATCCGCGAGGAAACCGGCCTGACCGCATCGGCCGGCATCGCGCCCAACAAATTCCTGGCCAAGATCGCGTCCGACTGGAACAAGCCCGACGGGCAATTCGTCATCCGACCCACGAAGGTGCTGGAATTTCTGCAACCGCTGCCGGTGCGCAAAGTGCCCGGGGTGGGCAAGGTGACGCAGGCGCGCCTGGAGCAGCTGGGCATCCACACGGTGGGCGACCTGGCCACGCACAGCCTGGAAGAGCTGGCCCACTATTTCGGCCGCTACGGGCGCCGCCTGTACGAGCTGGCGCGCGGCATCGACGAACGCGAAGTGCAAACCGACCAGCCGTTGCAGCAGGTGTCGGCCGAGACCACGTTTTCGGAAGATATCCGGCTGGACGCGCTGGGCGACGCCATCGACCGCATGGCGGGCAAGGTCTGGGATCAGGCGTTGAAGAAGGGCGCGCTGGGGCGCACGGTGGTCCTGAAGTTGAAGACCGACCGGTTTCGCATCCTGACGCGCAGCCAGACCAGCCTGAATCCGCCGGGGTCGGCGGCCGAACTGGCGGCGTTGGCCAGGCTGTTATGCGAACGGGTGGAACTGCCGCCGGAAACGCTGTACCGACTGGCAGGGGTGGGGATGAGCAATTTTGCCGATCCCGCCGAGCAGTCGCGCCAGCCGGATCTGTTCGGCGGCGCGTTTTAACTGCCCGGCGTCCGGTCAGGCCAGACGGGCCTTGACCTGTTGCGACAACGCCGTCATGTCGGCGCGGCCGGCCAGCGCCTGCTTGAGCAGCGCCATGACCTTGCCCATGGCGGGCGCGCCCGTCACGCCTTGCGCGGCCACTTCGGCCAGCGCGGCGTCGATGGCGGCGGCCACTTCTTCAGGCGTTGCGGCCTGCGGCAAGAACTCTTGCAGCACCAGCAATTCGGCCTTTTCCTGTTCGGCGGTTTCCGTGCGGCCGGCCTGTTCGAACGCGGCGATGGACTCGCGCCGTTGCTTGACCTGCTTTTCGATGATGGCGGTGATTTCGGCGTCGTTCAGGTCGCGGCGCTCGTCCACTTCCTTCTGCTTGACGGCGGCCAGCAGGAAACGCAGCGTCGTCAGGCGTTCGGAAGCCTTGGCGCGCATGGCGTCCTTGACGGCATCGGACAGGCGGGTCTTGAGCGTAGCAGTGCTCATGTGTGAACCTTTTGGGTGGTGTTGCGGCAATTCGCAAGTGTAAATCGGGCGGGCCCGGATCGGGCTCGCATCGGGCCGGCATCGGCCCGGCTTACTTCACGCGGGCCAGATCCCCGCGCAGCGCTACGCCGGCCACCACGGCGCCCGCGTGGCATTCGTAGTCGGTCTTGCTGCGGGTTTCGTTTTTGCGATAGTAGCTGACGATGTTCGTCACGGCATTCGCGCCGGCCTTCTTGGCGGCTTCATGCAGCGAGATCACGGCCGATTGCGCGGCCCACAGGCACGCTTCCGGGTCCTTCTTGGCAAACGCATTGGTCTTGCGGTTGGTGACCACGTTGGCTTCCAGCACCTGTCCCTTGGGCCCCGTGCCCGCCAGGTAGAACTTGACGCTGCCGTCGATCTTGCCGGCGGCCAGGGCGGCCTCGATGGCCGGTTGCAGGGGCAGGAAGACGGTGCGGTCGGCGGCCAGGACCTGGGTCGAGCAGGCCAGCGACAGGGACAGAGCGCCAAAGAGCTTGTGGGTGATCTTCATGAAGTGCGTTTTCCGTGAGTGAAAGTAGGGAAGAAGGCAAAAAGAAGGCGAACAGAAGGTGAAAATTCAGTGAAAAAGGCGAATAGATGGAACAGGTCAATGCCGACCCGGCAAGGCCGGGCCGGCAACGCCCGGCACCGCTCAGGGCCAGCGCCGGAAGATCAGTGACGTGTTGATGCCGCCGAACGCGAAGTTGTTGTTCATGACGTATTCGTTGCTCATGCGGCGGCCTTCGCCCTGCACGTAGTCAAGCTCGCCGCAACGCGGATCAATGTTGCGCAGGTTCAGCGTGGGCGCGTACCAGTCGCGGTTCAACATCTCGATGCTGAACCAGGACTCCAGCACGCCGCAGGCTCCCAGCGTGTGGCCCAGATAGCTTTTCTGCGTGCTGATCGGCATGCGGGCACCGAACAGCGCGTGCGTGGCCTGCGTTTCGGCGATGTCGCCTTGTTCGGTCGCGGTGCCGTGACCGTTCACGTAGCCGATGGCCTCGGGCGGCAGCCCCGCATCGGTCAACGCCATCTGCATGGCGATGCGCATCGTGGCCGCTTCGGGCCGCGTGATGTGCGTGCCGTCCGAGTTGCTGCCGAATCCCACCACTTCCGCATGGATGCGCGCCCCGCGCGCCAGCGCATGGTCCAGCGATTCCAGCACCAGCATGCCGCCGCCTTCGCCAATGACCAGGCCGTCGCGGTCACGGTCGTAGGGGCGTGGCGTCAGTTCCGGCGTGTCGTTCTGCTGGCTGGTGGCGTACAGCGCGTCGAACACCAGCGCCTCGCTGGCGCACAGTTCTTCCGCGCCGCCGGCCAGCATCATGTCCTGGCGGCCATAGCGGATGGCCTCGTAGGCGTAGCCGATGCCCTGGCTGCCCGAGGTGCAGGCGCTGGATGTCGGAATAATGCGGCCCTTCAGCTCGAAGAAGATGCCCACGTTGGCCGCCGTGGTGTGCGGCATCATGCGCACATAGGAATTGGCGTTCAGGTCATCGGTGACGCCGTTCAGCAGCATGTTGCCGAACGCGCAGATCTCGGCGGTGCTGCCCACCGACGACCCGCAGGCCACGCCCATGCGGCCATCGGTGATGCGGGGGTCGCCCAGCAGCGACGCGTCGGCCAGCGCCAGCTCGGCGGCGCGCACGGCCAGCTGCGACACGCGGCCCATGCTGCGCAATTGCTTGCGCGTCCAGTGCGAGGGCACCTGGAAATCCTCGACGGGCCCTGCCAGGCGCGTGTTCAGTTCGGCAAAGCGCGACCAATCCGGCATGGTGCGGATGGCGCTGCGACCCGATTCAAACGCTTGCTGCACGCTGGCCCAATCCGAACCCAGCGCGCTGATGCCGGCCATGCCGGTGACGACAACCCGTTTCATCAGCACAAGCCTCCGTTGACGGCAATGACCTGGCGCGTGATGTAGGCGGCGCCCGGCGACATCAGGAAGGCCACCGTCGCGGCGACCTCTTCGGGCTTGCCCATGCGCTGGGCCGGCACGGCTTTCAGGATTTCTTCCACCGGTACGTGCTCGTCGATCATGTCGGTATCGATCAGGCCCGGCGCCACGCAGTTCACGGTGATCTGGCGCTTGGCCAATTCAACGGCCAGCGCCTTGGCCGCGCCGATCAGGCCGGCCTTGGACGCGCTGTAGTTGACCTGGCCACGGTTGCCCACCAGCCCGGACACCGACGCCATGCAGACCACGCGGCCCGGCGCGCGGCGCCGGATCATGGGCATGGCCAGCGGGCTCAGCACGTTGTAGAAGCCGTCCAGGTTGGTGCGCATCACCTGGTCCCAGTCGTCGGCCGTCAAGGCCGGGAAAGCGCCGTCGCGTGTCAGCCCGGCGTTCAGCACCACGCCGTAATACGCGCCGTGCGCTTCCACGTCCGCTTGCAGCACGGCCGCGCATTGTGCGCGGTCGGACACATCGAATTGCAGCACGCGCGCCTGGCGCCCGCGCGCGATGACGTCCGCCTGCACGGCCTCGGCCTGCTCGCGTTGCTGGCGGCAGTGCAGGACAAGATCGTGGCCGGCGTCAGCCAGTGCCATGGCAATGGCGCGGCCGATGCCGCGGCTTGATCCGGTTACAAGAATGGGGGCTGCGTTCATGTCGGGGAAGCTTCCTGGGTAAATTCGTCGGGGTCCTTGGGCTGATACACGTTCAGCCGGGCGTGCGCCAGCAGGCGGGATTCGTCGCGCAACTCGCATTCGAAAACGCTCATGCCGCTGGCGTCGATCAAGCCGCGTTGGACATGGATGGTCAGGGCCGCGCCGGCGGGCAGCGCGTTTGCATGGGATTCGTAGCGCCGGGTGCCAAGCAGGAATCCCAGCTTGACGGACGTGCCCGCTTCGCGTGCGTGGCAACCCGCCCAGGCGCCCACGGCTTGCGCCATCAGTTCCATGCCCAGCCAGGGCGGCAGCGAGCCGTCCGGCAAGGAGTACGGGCCGGGTTTGATGACGGCGTGGGCGCTGAGGCTGTCGGCGTCATAGCCGTCCACGGCGTCCAGCAAGATCATGTTGCCGGCATGCGGCAACAGGCTGGCGACGGGCCAGGGGCAGGCTTTCATGGCTGGGCTCCCAGGATCAGGCTGGCGTTGTTGCCGCCAAACGCAAAGGAATTGCTCATCGCGATACGGGGGCGGCCCGGCGCATAGCGATGTTGTCCCGTGCTGAAATTCAGCGCGGGCAGCGCCGGGTCGGCCTGGCCATCCCAGACGTGGGGCATCAGCCGGCCGTCGGGATTCATGGCGGAAAGCGTGATCCAGGCCAGCGCGGCTTCCATCGCGCCGGCCGCGCCTAGCGTGTGGCCGGTCAACGCCTTGGTGGACGCGCAGGGCACGCCTTCCGGGAACACCGCATGCATGGCGTGGCTTTCCATCGCGTCGTTGTGCGGGGTGCCGGTGCCGTGCAGGTTGACCCAGCCGATGTCGGCAGGCGCAAGCCGCGCGGCCTGCAAGGCGGCCAGCATGGCCTGACGCGGGGCCGCGC
>NZ_JBLVOL010000064.1:85815-87258 GCF_053543755.1 Achromobacter semiaridum
CCGGACGCGCGCCCGCGCCGGACGGCTCGGGCGCCGACATATGCCAGGCGTCGGAACTGGCGCCGCCGCCCAGCAGCGCCACGGCGTTGGCGTCATCGGCGTCGCGCTGCATCACGAACAGCACGCCGGCTTCGCCGATATTGATGCCTCGGCGGTTGACCGAGAACGGTTGGCAGAGCGCGTCGTCCACCGCTTCCAGCGTGGCAAAGCCATTGATCGTCAGGCGGCAAAGCGTATCGGCGCCGCCGCACACCACCGCGTCGCAAAGGCCGGCGGCCAGCAGCCGGCGGGCGGACAGCAGGGCGCGCGCGCTGGAGGTGCACGCGGTTGACAGCGTATACGCCGGGCCGGTTACGCCCAGATGTGCCGCCAGAAACGCAGCGGGCGACGACAGGGCCTGACGGCGGTAGTCGTAGTCGGCGGGCCAGGCGCCTTGCGCTGCCAAGGTACGGAAGGCAGGCGCGTTGTCGTTGACGCCCGACGTGCTGGTGCCCAGCACCACGGCGACGCGGGAGGGTCCGTGGCGGGCGATGGCGCGCTGCAATTGCGGCGCGATCTGCTCGGCGCAGGCCAGCAGCAAGCGGTTGTTGCGGCTGCGCAGATGGTCGGGCATGGGGGCGGCCGTGGCCTTGGCCAGGATGGCGCTGGGCGGGGCGTCTAAGGAGCCAGCGGTGGCCTTGGCAAGCATGTCGCGCGGGGCGGCGACCGAGGTGCCTGGCGGGATGTCGCCATCTGTGTTGGCGGCGGTGTGGGGGCGAGTGTCGGCGGCGGTGCCCGGAAACGCCGGCAATGGGCCGTCATAAGCGCCCAGCGTCAGGCTGCGGTCGCGGACCCAGCCCGCCTGCGCGCGCATGCCGCGCGTGTCGCCATCGAAGGCGGCTTGGGCGACGACGTTCACGCCAGCGCCCAACGCGCAGACGATGCCGGGGGTGCCTAGCCAAGTGTTCACGGCTGTTCCTTGAGCGGCGCGACGCGCCAGGTGACGCCATCGGCGCCGGTAATCGAAAAAACGTCGGGCTGCGAGGGCTGCGCCCAACGCACCGTCCAGCGCACCGCGCCGCGATCCAGCAGGCTGCGTACCGCCGTGCCGTCCTCTTGCTGCCGCGTGCGCCATGTGCCCGCGCCATAAGCGGCGTCCAGCTGGGCCCGCGGCGTCCACGCGAACATCAGCGCGGCAAACAGATCGCGCGCCTGGGCGTTGGGCCGCATGAATCCGTCGTTGCGCCAGTGGCCGCCCTCTAGCATCTGCCGCGCTTGCGGCACACCCATCGGGTCGAACAGCGACCAGCGCAGCGCCGCCCCTTCGCGCTGCACCACCAGCATCGTGTCCACGCTGGGCTGGTCGGCGGCCACCTGCACGACGTGCAGCTGGCGCGGCACGGCAAAGCCGGCGTCGCGGGCGGGCAAGGGTGGCGCGCCGGCGCAGCCGGCCAGCCCGATCAG
>NZ_JBLVOL010000065.1:0-18432 GCF_053543755.1 Achromobacter semiaridum
AGCAGGCCACCCAATGCGGCGGGGAAAAACCCGGGTCCCATGTGGCTAAGCGATCCGATGTGATAGTCGGTGCCGCCGTATATCGCCCCCAACCCGATCAGGACCATCAGCGCGCCGCCGTAGTAGTCCTTTCTGTTGATATTTTTTTGCACTTGCTTCCTCCTTCCGGTGCAGGACCGTGCCGGCCCTTGATGCGCCGCTCGACACGAGCCTCGCCCGGCCCTTTACAACGAACCGGAGCGCAGATTACGGAGGGAAGCTGCTAATTCGCTTTCTGTGCGCTGTCGCCTTCCTGAATTCGGGGGTTATCCCTGAGGATCGGCAGCACGAGAGAGGGGGAAACAAGAAAAAAATTTGAAAGGCGGCGGGGGAGTGCCCGCCCGGCCGCGAGGCTTATTGCTCGCCTTTCAGATCCACATCAAGCGGACGCGGATACTGCGAAACGGTCGGCGCCAACGGCAGCCACAACACCGATGCCAGTCCGACGCCGCCCTGTGCGTTGGGCTCGCCGTCTCGCAATTCGATGTCGCCATCGTTGCGGCGGGCATAGGCCCGCGCGATCGCCAGGCCCAGGCCGGACCCCGATGACGCCACCGGCTTGTCCGTGCCGACCCGTTCAAACCGCGCAAAGGCGCGGCTGCGCAGCACCGGGTCCAGGCCAGGGCCGTTGTCCGACACCGACACCTCGGCACGGCTATCCAGGCGGCTGACCGACACCGTGATGCGTGCGCCCACGGGCGCGTAATTGATGGCGTTGTGCACCAGGTTGGACAACGCTTCATGCAGCTCGGCTTCATTGCCCGACACCGGCGCGGACGTCTCCAGGCCTTCTTCGGAACCGGCCTGCACCCAGCCCAGGTCCTGCTGCTTTTCGTGTGCCAAGGGCAGGTATTGCAGCACCACTTCGCGCGACACCGCGTTCATGTCGAGCAGCTGGCGCGGCAGGGGTTCCGCCTGGTTGGCATGTGCCAGCGACAGCAACTGCTCGGTCAAGCGTCGGGTGCGACCCAGCTGGTCAACGATGGCGCGCAGCCCTTCGCGCGTGCGGGCGGGGTCGCGTTCGCGAAGCGCATATTGCGCCTGGGTCAACATGATGGCCAAGGGTGTGCGCAGCTGATGCGAGGCATCGGCCAGAAAATGCGATTGTTCGTCCAGCACGCGGCGGTATCGGGCGATATGGTGATTGACAGCGTCCACCAGCGGCGCCACTTCACTGGGTACGCGAGAGGCGTCCAGCGGTGTCAGGTCATCGGGCCGGCGGTTGCGGATGTCGGCACGCAAACGTCGCAAGGGCTTGAGCGCCCATGACACGCCCCACCACACCAGCACCACCACCAACGCCAACATGCGGGCGTCGCGCAGGATTTCCTGGCGACGCGCATTGTTCTCGGCTTCGATCCGCTTGCCCGTGCTTTCGGCCACCACC
Organism: Achromobacter semiaridum; assembly: GCF_053543755.1. Taxonomy (NCBI): domain Bacteria; kingdom Pseudomonadati; phylum Pseudomonadota; class Betaproteobacteria; order Burkholderiales; family Alcaligenaceae; genus Achromobacter; species Achromobacter semiaridum. The sequence continues at coordinate 1,427 of NZ_JBLVOL010000065.1, forward strand.
ACCATTACTTGCCGATGCAAGCCCTGGTAGTACAGATCGCGCACCACCGCCACGACCCGGACCGGATCGTTGCGGTAGACACCGTCGTAGAAAATAGGTTGCCCGTTAGAGCGAGGCCAGCTTGGCGGCCGCGGCATTTCCGGCATGCCCAACAGGGTCTTGCCCTGCTCGGTAGGCACGGGCGAGCCATCGGGCACGGGCGGGTCCATCTGTTCGATGCGGAAGTACTTGCGCAGGCCGGCCCGGGATTCCAACATGACTTGCGCATACAGCGGCGTGGCCACTTGAAGATTGCCGTCGGGCGTGAATTCCAGGCTGCTTTCCAGCACGCGGGCCGGCTCGACCAGCGCGCTGTCATAGGCTTCGTTGGTAATTTCGGACAGCGTGCGGTAGTCGTTCAGGCTGTCGATGACCAGCAGCACCACCACGCCGGGCAGCAGCAAAATGATAAGCAGCGCGCGGATGCCCACGCGCGGCAACCCGGGGATCCGCAGGCTCACTTAGGTTTCCGTGGACTCGCTGGCGACGCTTTCCAGCATGTAGCCCAGGCCGCGAACGGTCACGATACGCACGTCGCTGCCGGCCAACTTCTTGCGCAGCCGGTGCAGCACGACTTCGATGGCGTCGGGGTTGGCTTCGCTATCGTGCGTAAAGACCTTGCCGAATAGCTGGGATTTGTCCACGGGGTAGCCACTGCGGGTCAGCAATGCCGCCAAGGCGGCATGTTCACGCGGGGTCAGGAACAGCAAAGAGCCATCCAATGTGAACGCGCGGCTCTCGCTGTCGTAGGACAGTGAGCCGCACTGCAGGCGCGGATGCTGGCGGCCGCGGCTGCGACGCACCAGGGCGGTCAGGCGTGCTTCCAGTTCTTCCAGGGCGAAGGGCTTGGTCAGGAAATCGTCCGCGCCCAGGTTCAGCCCGCGCACCCGGTCTTGCAGCGCGCCTTGGGCAGTAAGCAGCAAGACCGGCGTGCGGTCGTCGCGGTTGCGCATTTCGCGCAGGACGACCAGGCCGTGCTTGTCGGGCAGGCGCAGGTCCATGACGATTGCGTCATATTCCGTGCCCGCCATGAAGGCTTCGGCGGTGCGGGCGTCTGCCGCATGGTCCGGCACAAACCCGCTTTGGGCCAGCGCGCGCATCAACCAGGACGCCATGTCCCGTTCGTCTTCAACCAACAATATGCGCATGACCGTCCGTTCCTTCGGGCAAATTCTCTGCTGCCCGCTGTCCGTGCACGCGTTGGCGCAGATAGCGGGTTTCGTGATGACGCCGAAAGAGGATCGCCGACAACTCGTTCAACGCCTGGGTATAGACGTCGCGCTTGAACTCGATAACAGCGTCCAGGGGTACCCAATACTGGCTCCAGCGCCAGGCGTCGAATTCCGGATGCTGCGTCGCGCGCAAGCACACATCGCTGTCACGTCCCACCAGGCGCAACAAGAACCAAATCTGTTTTTGTCCTTTATAGTGGCCACGCCACTCACGCCGGACGAAGTGATCGGGCACGTTATAACGTAACCAATCGCGTGTACGCCCCAAAATACGGACATGCTCGGGCTTCAAGCCCACCTCTTCATGGAGTTCGCGATACATGGCCTGCACCGGGCTTTCGCCATATTTGATGCCGCCCTGGGGGAACTGCCATGCATGTTCCCTGATACGCTTGCCCCAAAAGACCTCGTTTCGACTGTTGACGAGAATGATGCCGACATTGGGGCGGTAGCCTTCGCGGTCAAGCATGGGCCACCCCCACCGAATTCAATACAATTACAGTCGATTATACGTATCTGCTGCCACCTTTAAACATGCGCGCATCCAACTACCACATCAACACCCTCAAAGAAGCCCCTTCCGAAGCCGAAGTCGCCAGCCACCAGCTGATGACCCGGGCCGGAATGATCCGCAAGCTCGCGGGCGGCATCTACACCTACATGCCCCTCGGGCTGAAGATCATCCGCAAGGTCGAGGCGATCGTCCGGGAAGAAATGAACGCGTCGGGCGCTATCGAACTGCTGATGCCGGTGGTTCAACCCGCCGAACTCTGGCAGGAATCGGGCCGCTGGGAGCAATACGGCGCCGAACTGCTGCGCATCAAGGACCGCCACCAGCGCGACTTCGTGCTGCAGCCCACGTCCGAGGAAGTCATCACCGACATCGCGCGCAACGAAATCCACAGCTACCGCCAGCTGCCGCTGAATTTCTATCACATTCAGACCAAGTTCCGCGACGAACGCCGTCCGCGCTTCGGGCTGATGCGTGGCCGCGAATTCACGATGAAGGACGCCTATTCGTTTGATCGCGACGAAGCCGGCGCGCTCAAGAGCTACGACACCATGTACGCCGCGTACATGCGTATCTTCGGCCGCCTGGGCTTGCAATTCCGCGCCGTGGCCGCCGATACGGGCGCCATTGGCGGCACGCGCAGCCACGAATTCCAGGTCATTGCCGACACCGGCGAAGACCTGCTGGTCTACAACGCCGAAACCGACTACGCCGCCAATATCGAACTGGCCGAAGCCGTGTCGCTGTACCCCACCCGGGGCGCGGCCACGCAAGCCATGGCCGACGTGGCAACGCCGGGCGCAGCCAAGTGCGAAGACGTGGCCAAGCTGCTGGGGCTGCCGCTGGACAAGACGATCAAATCGATCGTGCTTGCCACCGACGGCGACAAGGGCCGCGTAGACATCTGGCTGCTGCTCTTGCGCGGCGACCACGAACTGAACGAAATCAAGGCGGGAAAGCTGCCTGGCCTGGCGGGCTTCCGCTTTGCCACGGAAAGCGAAATCGTCGAGTACTTCGGCTGCAAGCCTGGCTACCTCGGCCCCGTCAAGACGGCCAAGCCGGTGCATGTGATTGCCGACCGAACGGTCGCCAACATGGCCGATTTCGTCTGCGGCGCCAATAAAGAAGATTTCCACATCCAGGGCGTGAACTGGGGTCGCGACCTGCCCGAGCCCGAACTGGTGGCCGACCTGCGCAACGTCGTCGCCGGCGACCCGTCGCCGGACGGCAAGGGCACGCTGTCCATCCAGCGCGGCATCGAAGTGGGCCATGTCTTTTACCTGGGCAAGAAGTACTCCGAAGCCTTGAAGGCCACCTTCCTGGACGAGACCGGCAAGCCGGCGGTGCTGGAAATGGGCTGCTACGGCATCGGCGTGACCCGCATCGTTGGCGCTGCCATCGAGCAGAACCACGACGCGCGCGGCATCATCTGGCCCCGTGCGATCGCGCCTTTTGAAGTCGTGATCTGCCCGGTGGGCTGGGGCAAAAGTGAAACGGTGCGTGACACCGCGCAAAAGCTCTATGAATCCCTGCTGGCGCGCGGCGTGGACGTCATTCTTGACGATCGCGATGCCCGCCCCGGCGTCATGTTCGCCGAGTGGGAATTGATCGGCGCACCGCTGCGTGTAACAGTTGGAGAACGCGGCTTGAACGATGGTGTGGTGGAATTGCAAGCGCGTCGGGAAACCGAAGCTGCCAAGATTCCGGTAGAGTCCGCGCTTGAAGCGGTGCTGACGAAACTCGACACCCTTTAAACCCTATAGTAGATACGGACTTAACCGCGTCCCGACCCGCTTCATTGCCTGCCCGCACCGTGACCGATCCGAAGTCCAACGAATTCCTCCTGCAAGTCCGTGTCTATTACGAAGACACGGATGCGGGCGGGGTGGTTTTCTACGCCAACTACTTGAAATTCCTGGAGCGCGCCCGCACGGAGTGGTTGCGCGCCCTGGGAGTCAACCAGTCCGGGCTGGCCGTCAGCGAACAACGCTTATTCGTTGTCCGCTCCTTGGACATGTCCTACCGGAAACCGGCCAAACTGGACGATTTGCTTACCATACGCAGCCGAATCACCAAACTCGGCCGCGCTTCGATACACTTCGCGCAGCGCGCGGAACGCGACGGGGAACTGCTTGCCGAAGGCAACATCCAAGTCTGCTGTGTCGACGCCATTCACATGCGGCCGGCAGAGTTGCCGGCCGCCGTTCGCGCAAAACTGGAATTCATTCAGGAATAACCATGCAAGTCACCAACGACATGTCGTTGCTTTCGCTGATTTCGCACGCCAGCGTGCCGGTCCAGCTGATCATGTTGATGCTGTTGGGCATTTCGATCATGTCCTGGACGTACATTTTCGCCAAGCGCCTTGCCATCAAGCGGGCGCACACCCAAACCCGCCGTTTTGAAGACGACTTCTGGTCGGGCGGCGACCTGTCCATGCTGCAGCAAGCCGTGGCTTCGCGCCGCGACGAGCAAGGCGCGCTGGCCCGCATCTTCGATGCCGGCATGACCGAGTTCCTGAAGGCCCGACGCGGCAATTCGGCCGGCGATGCCACCGCATTGCTGGACGGCCCGCGCCGCGCCATGCGCGCCGCCTACCAGCGCGAAATGGACGCACTGGAATCGCACCTGAACTTCCTGGCGTCGGCCGGTTCGGTGTCGCCCTACATCGGCCTGTTGGGCACGGTCTGGGGCATCATGCACGCCTTCATCGGCCTGTCGAACATGCAGCAGGCCACGTTGGCTTCGGTGGCTCCCGGCATTGCCGAAGCCCTGATCGCTACCGCCATCGGCCTGTTTGCCGCCATTCCCGCCGTGGTCGCCTACAACCGCTTCACGAACGACATCGACCGCATCTCGATCCGTTTCGATAGCTTCGTCGACGAATTCCTGAACATTCTGCAACGGCAGGTGCGCTAATGCCCTCGGTAAGCTCACGCGGCAGGTCCGGCCGCCGCATGAAGGCCGACATCAACGTGGTGCCGTACATCGACGTGATGCTGGTGCTGCTGGTCATCTTCATGGTGACCGCCCCGCTGATCACGCCCGGGCTGATCCAGCTGCCTTCGGTTGGCGCGGCCTCGGATGTGCCGGTCAAGCCGCTTGAAGTGCAGATCTCTGAAGACGGCAAGATCGCGCTGCGTCTGCGCGAGCCCGGCGCGACGATGCAGGACATCGCCCGCCCCGAGCTCGTGGCGCAGGTGCGTTCGCGTATTACCGCGGAAACGCCGGTGGTGATTGCCGCCGACGGCAAGGTGCCCTATGAGACGGTCGTCAAGGTAATGGACGAGTTACGCACCAACGGCATCACCCGCCTGGGCTTGCTGGTGGACCAGTCCGCCGCAGGCTCGTCCCAGCCCGCATCCGCGAAAAAACGCTAACGCGCCGCCTTCCGCCGGCTATGCCGGCATGCAACGCCCATGACGCCACCCATTATTCGACACCGCAGCGGCCCACCGGCCACCCCGCCCAACAACGACAACCGGAATGCGCTCATTCTGGCCGTGGCGGTGCACTTGCTGCTGCTCGTCGCCCTGATTTTTGGCGTGAACTGGCGCACGGAGGCCCCCGGCCCCGTCGAAGTCCAGCTCTGGGCCGACGGCAATTCGCCCGTCTCCCCGCCGCCCACGCCGCAACCCGAACAGCCCAAGCCGCAACCGAAACCCGAGCCCAAGCCCGAGCCCGAAAAGGCGCCCGAGCCGCCGCCACCTCCTCCTCCGCCTCCCCCTCCTCCGAAGCCCGAGCCCGCGGCTCAGCCCAAGACCGAGGAAGTCGATCCCGAGATCGCCATCCAGGAAGCCAAGAAGAAGCGCGAGCAGGAAGAAAAGGCGAAGCAGGCCGCTGAAGCCAAGGAAAAGGCGCGCCTGGAAGAAGAGCGCAAGCAGGCCGAGCTGAAAGAAAAGAAGCGCCTGGAGCAGGAACGCCAGGCGGCTGAGAAGGCCGCTGCCGAGAAAGCGGCCGAGAAGGCTGCCGCTGAAAAGGCCGCGGCTGACAAAGCAGCCGCCGAGAAAGCCGCCGAAAAGGCAGCTGCCGACAAGGCTGCCGCCGAGAAAAAGGCCAAGGAAGACGCCGCCAAGAAGGCGGCCGCTGAAAAGGCGGCTGCCGATAAGGCCGCTGCTGAAAAGGCGGCCGCTGACAAAGCCGCTGCCGAAAAGGCCGCTGCCGAGAAAGCCGCCGCAGCCAAGAAGGCTGCTGCCGACAAGGCGCTCAAGGATGCATTCCGCAACGACGCCCTGGGCGCTGCCGGCATTCCCGGCGGCACGGCGGATCGCAACCAGGCGGGCGGCGGACGCGACAACGGCTATGCCGCCAAGGTCCGCGCCTGCATCCTTCCCGGTGTGGCTTACCAGCCCCCGCCGCGCAACGGCTCGGCCAATCCGACCGCACAATACCGGGTACAGTTAGGCACTGACGGGAAGGTTAACGGCGTGACCCTGACCGATTCTTCGGGCAACCCGGCATTCGACCGCGCGGTCGAAACCGGTATACGCCGTTGCAACCCCTTCCCCAAGCCCTCCACGGGCGGCTACGACAAGTTCATTGACGTAGTGCACAAAATGTATGATTGACAGGAGATTGATGAATATGACTCCCGCTTATAGCCGACGAGGTTCCGTCCTCGCTCTCTGGCGATCGTATGGGCTCGGTTTGTTGATGCTTGCGCTGTGCCTGATGGCCGCCAAGCCCGCCCATGCGCAATTGCGTGTCGATATTTCCGGCACGGGCGCCACGCAATATCCGGTCGCGATTGCCGACTTTGCCGTTGACGACACCCACGGCCGTGCCCTGGCCGAAGTGATCCGCGCCGACCTGACCCGTACGGGCCAGTTCCGTCTGATCAACGCCGCGGGCTCCGGCTTGAACGTTGATTCCCCGATCGCCCACGACGACTGGCGCGGCAAAGGCGCCGACTTCCTGGCGTACGGCAGCATCACCCGTGGCGCCGATGGCCGCTACGACGTGCGCTACCGCCTGGCCGATACGGTCAAGAAGGGTCAGCTGGATGGCGTGGCATTTTCGGGCACCGAGCAGGAACTGCGCCGAGTCGCTCACCAGATCGCCGACCGGATCTACGAAAAGATCACCGGCGTTCGCGGCGTGTTCTCGACCCGCATCGCCTACGTGCTGAAGAAGGGCGCCACCTACGAACTGCAAGTGGCCGACGCCGACGGGCAGAATCCGCAAGTTGCGCTGCGCTCGCGCGAGCCCATCATTTCGCCCTCGTGGTCGCCCGACGGCGCCAAGCTGGCCTACGTGAGCTTCGAGTCCGGCAAGCCCGTTGTGTACGTGCACACGCTGGCTACCAGCGCCCGCGTACCGGTTGCCAACTTCAAGGGCAACAACAGCGCACCAGCCTGGTCGCCTGACGGTTCGAAGCTGGCCGTGGCCCTGACGCGCGATGGTTTGTCGCAAATTTACATCGTTGGAGCGTCAGATGGCGCCAATCCCACGCGAGTTACGCGTTCTCCCGGGATTGACACTGAACCGACCTTTACGCCAGACGGTGCATCCATTATCTTTACGAGTGACCGCAGCGGCGGGCCGCAAATCTATCAGACCGGCTCGACAGGTGGCGAAGCTCGCCGCCTCACGTTTAATGGTGGTTACAACATATCACCCCGAATTTCCCCCGATGGATCGACGCTGCTGTACGTTGCAAGACGCGACGGCGCGTTTCGAATCGCGTCGTTGAACCTGTCCTCAGGCTCCGAATCCTTGATCACTGATGGTCGTGACGATCAGTCGCCAAGTTTCGCGCCGAATGGCATGCAAGTGCTTTACGCCGCCATCCAAAATGGACGTAGCGTGCTTGCGGGTGTCTCGAGCGATGGCCGCGTACGGCAGACGCTTTCGGTACTGAACGGGGAAATACGTGAACCGACTTGGGGCCCATTTACCCGATAACACGTGTGACTCTCTTTGCAAAGGAACTATCATGAAGTCGCGCATTGCCAAAAGCCTGACCATTGCCGCTCTGGCTGCCACTCTGGCAGCTTGCAGCTCCGTCCCTCTCGACGATAAAGCGGGTCAGGGCGGAGGCGCTGGCCAAGGATCTTCGGCCTCTGGCCAAATCCTTGATCCCTTTAACCCCCAAAGCATCCTGGCGCAACAGCGCTCGGTGTACTTTGATTTCGACAGCTACACCGTGTCGGACCAGTACCGCGGCTTGGTCGAAACCCACGCCCGCTACCTGGCTTCGCACCAGCAGCAGAAGGTCAAGATCGAAGGCAACACCGACGAACGCGGCGGTGCTGAGTACAACCTGGCCCTGGGCCAGCGTCGTGCAGACGCCGTGCGTCGCATGATGACCCTGCTGGGCGTCAGCGACAACCAGATCGAAACCATCAGCTTCGGCAAAGAAAAGCCGAAGTCGACGGGTACGTCGGAAGCCGACTTTGCTGAAAACCGCCGCGCCGATATCAACTATCTGCGTTAAGCTTTTCGCTTAAGTCAAAGAGCCCTACCACGCGTCGGGACGGTCAGCCGGCCGTCCCGACGTTTGTTTTTATACCCGGGAATATTCATGCGCGATAAAGTTCTGTCCCTGCGTCCTCTGATTGTGGCCTCCGGCCTTGTGCTTGCGGCATTGGCGGCGCCCGCCCACGCTTTTTCCGACGATGAAGCCCGCAAGGCCATCCTGGATTTGCGCCAGCAGGTGCAGCAGCAGAACGAGCAAAGCCAACGGGCCAAGCTGCAACTGGCTGATCAGATTCAATCCCTGCAGCAAGAAGTCGCGCAGCTGCGCGATCAGCTCGAACTGGTGTCGCGCCAGCAGCCCAGCGCCAAGCCGGGCGCCCCCAGCGGCACCAACCCGCCGGGCACCGCCGCCGGCGATCCGCAGGAACAAGCCGCCTATGACGGCGCCATGGACCTGTTCCGCAAGGGCCAATACAAGGAGGCCGCCGAATCGCTGGCCGCCTTCACTGCCCTGTATCCGAACAGCCAACTGGCCCCCAGCGCGCAGTTCTACCTGGGAAGCAGCCGCTACGGCATGAAAGACTTCAAGGGCGCCATCGAACAGTTGACCGCCATGGTGCAGAAGTCGCCCGACAACGCGCGCGCCCCGGACGCCCTGCTCATCATCGCAGGCGGCCAGATCGAACTGAACAACCGCGCGGGCGCCAAGGCCACCTTGCAACGCATCGTGCGCGACTACCCCAACGCCCAAGCCGCCAGCACGGCCAAGAGCCGCCTGCAACTGCTGCAGTAATGCCAAACGCCGCAAGCGCGGTCAGCGCCTACCGGCGCATCGTGCGCCGCCGCACGGGGCTTATCGCCCTGTTGCTGGCGGCGATTTTCATTGCGCTGCTGATTGACTTCACCGTCGGCCCGTCGGGCCTGCCCTGGCGCGAGCTATGGCTGACCCTGACCACGCCCGCCTCGGCCGATGCGACGGTGCGCGTCATAGTCTGGGACATTCGCCTGCCCTCAGCGTTGATGGCGGCGCTGGTCGGCATGGCGCTGGGCTTGGCCGGGGCCGAAATGCAGACCATCTTGAACAACCCCTTGGCCAGCCCTTTCACGTTGGGCGTTTCATCCGCCGCCGCGTTCGGCGCGTCGCTGGCCATTGTGTTGCAGCTTGGCGTGCCCGGCATTCCGGACGCGTGGCTGATCGCCGGCAACGCCTTTCTATTTGCGATGCTTGCGGCCTTGTTGCTGGACGTGGTGGCGCGCTGGAGCGGCATGAACACCTCGGGGGTGGTGCTGTTCGGCATCGCCATGGTGTTCTCTTTCAACGCCCTGGTGTCGCTGGTGCAATTCCTGGCCAGCGCCGAGGCCCTGCAAAGCCTGGTCTTCTGGACCATGGGTAGCCTGTCCCGCTCCAACTGGACCACGGCCGGCGTGGTGGCCTTGGCCGTCGCCGTGGCCATGCCGCTGGCGATGCGCCAGTCGTGGAAGCTGACGGCGCTGCGGCTGGGTGAAGATCGCGCGGCCAGCTTTGGCGTGGACGTGCGCCGCGTTCGGGTCGCCGCGCTGGCGCGTGTCAGCCTGCTGTCGGCGCTGGCCGTGGCGTTTGTGGGCACCATCGGCTTCATCGGCCTGGTCGCGCCGCATATCGCACGGCGGCTGTTCGGCGAAGATCACCGCTTTTATCTGCCCGGCAGCGCGCTGGTGGGAGGGTTGATCCTGTCGCTGGCTTCCGTCGTTTCCAAGAACCTGGTGCCGGGCGTGGTGGTGCCGGTGGGCATCGTGACGGCGCTGGTCGGCATTCCTTTTTTTGTGGCGGTCGTGTTGCGCCGACAGCTGCCATGACGCGGCACGCCACCTTGGACGTACACGAACTGAACGCGGGCTACGGCCGCGAAGACGTGCTGCATGGGCTGTCCATCCCGTCGCTGGTGGCGGGCGAAGTCACCGCCCTGCTTGGGCCGAACGGCAGCGGCAAGTCCACCTTGCTCAAGGCACTGGCAGGGCTGGTTCGCACTCGGGGCGGCAGCGTCATGCTGGATGGCCAGGACATGACCCGGCTGGGCGTGGGCGAACGCGCGCGTCATATGGTGTATCTGCCGCAAAGCCTGCCGGCCGCTGTGCACTTGCGGGTGTTTGAATCGGTGCTGGTGGCGGCCCGGGCCAGCCGCGATGCCCTGGCGCCGCCGCTGCACTTGTCGGATATCGACCGCCTGCTGGCGCGCCTGGACATTGCGCACCTTGCGTTGCATTACCTGGATGCGCTGTCGGGTGGCCAGAAGCAACTGGTGGGATTGGCGCAAGCGCTAATCCGCCAGCCCCGCGTGCTGTTACTGGACGAGCCTCTGTCCGCGCTGGACCTGAATTATCAGTTCCACGTGATGCGGCTGCTGAAACAGGAAACCCAGGAACACGGGCTGATCAGCGTCATCGTGCTGCACGACCTGAACGTGGCCTTGCAGCACGCGGATCGCGCGGTGATGATCCAGCACGGACGCCTGCACGCGCAAGGCGCGCCGGCCGACGTGATCACGCCCGAATCCCTGGCGGCGGTGTATGGCGTGCAAGGCCGTGTCGAAGCGTGTACGCGCGGGCTGCGCCAGGTGCTCATCGACGGGCTTAATGAACGCCCCCGATAGCCTCCGTTGGCCCTGATAGCCTCCGTTGGCCCCGATAACGTACGTTAGCTCCCGATAGCCCCGCTGGCGCACACCCCCAGCCCGGCCACTGCGCTCAAATGCGTTGGGCGACGTCGACCACTGGCGCGCCCGTCATGTCGGCAAGCTGTTTCGGCGTCAGGTTGAAGACGGCGTGCGGGTGGCCGGCGGCGGCCCACAGGCTGTCGTAATTGAACAGATCGGCGTCCAGCAGCATCACCGGCTTGACGGCATGCCCGATGGGGCACACGCCGCCAATGGCGTAGCCCGTCATGTCGCGCACGAATTTGGCATCGGCTTTGGCCAACGCGCCAACCTGCTCCGCCACCTTCGCTTCGTCCACGCGGTTGGCGCCGCTGGCGATGACCAGCACCGGCGCATTGTCAGAGGCCCGACGGAAAATGATGGACTTGGCAATCTGCGCCACCTCGCAACCCAGGCCCGCCGCCGCCTCGGCCGACGTCCTGCCGGATTGCGGCAGGACCACAACCGGCTTGTCATGGCCAATTTCCAGTAACAGGCGGGCAACACGCTGGGCGGATTCAGGCAACGCGGCAAGTGACTCGGGGGACATCGTGGCGACTCCATGAAAGACGGGCGGCAGCGCTGCTGACGCTGCCCAGTTAAATGCCGACGACGAGTGTATCAGCGGCGCCCCCGCGCCTTCCCTGGCGTTGGCGGGCGGATCTCGCCACGGCCCACGCTAGAATGCGGACCTGGCTTTTCCGTTTATGCCCCTCATGCGTTCCGAACCCGTCCTTCCCCTGCAAACCGCCCTGATCGGCGGCTACGCCATGTCCTACACCGAGTACGGCAGCGGCGTGCCGCTGGTGCTGGTGCACGGATCGCTGTCCGACTGCCGCTACTGGAAGTCGCAAATGGCGCCGCTGGGCAACACGTTTCGCGTGCTGGCGGTGTGTCTGCGCCGCTATTGGCCGGAAAGCTGGGACGGTGAAGGCGAAGGCTTTTCGGTCGAGCAACACGCCGCCGACGTCTTGGCATTCATCGATACCGTGGCGGGTGGCCCCGCCCATCTGGTGGGCCACTCACGCGGCGGCCGTGTCGCGCTGGAAGCGGCACTGGCCCAGCCCGATGCCGTGCGCAGCCTGACCCTGGCCGACCCCGGCCTGCCCTTGCCCGGCGGCGACGATGCGCGCGGCGGCTTTCGCCAACGCGCGTTGGGGCTGATCCGCCAAGGCGATGTCGAAGAAGGCCTGGCCCTGTTCGTGGACACCGTAACAGGGCCGAACACCTGGCAGCGCATGGTGCCGTGGTTCAAGGAGATGGTGCGCGACAACGTCGGCACGCTGTTCGGCCAGGCCGACGAAAAGCCGGAAGCGCTGACGCCACAGCAGATAGGCACCCTGAAGATGCCAACGCTGCTGATCGGCGGGGCATTAAGCCCCGCCCCCTACCCGGCTGTCCTGGACGCCTTGTCGCAATGGCTGCCGCACGCGCACCGCGTAACGGTGGTGGGCTCGTCCCATGGCATGAACCTGGGCAACCCGCGCGTGTTCAACAACGCCATCCAGGAATTCATCGGCGGCTGAAAGCGGTAGCCGTTCGCGCCGGCATGGCACGGCCGGCGCAAACCCACGCCCGCCGGCGCGCCACGCTCTTGAGCGCGCACACCGTCCGCGTCAGCGGCCGGCTCCCTGTGCCGCGATGATTTCCTGCGCGACCTGGCGCGGCGCTTCGGCGTAGTGCTTGAACTCCATCGTGTAGGTGGCACGCCCCTGCGTCAGCGAACGCAATGACGTCGAATAGCCAAACATCTCGGCCAGCGGCACCTCGGCACGCACCACCTTGCCGCCCCCACCCGCGATGTCTTCCATGCCCTGCACCATGCCGCGCCGCGAAGACAGGTCGCCCATCACGTTGCCGGTGAAGTCCTCGGGCGTTTCCACCTCAACCTGCATCATGGGCTCCAGCAACACCGGGTCCGCGCGACGCATGCCTTCCTTGAACGCCATCGAGCCCGCCATCTTGAAGGCGTTCTCGTTCGAGTCCACGTCGTGGTACGACCCGAAGAACAGCGTGGCCTTCACGTCCACAACGGGGTAGCCCGCCAGCACGCCCGCATTGAGCGATTCGCGGATGCCCTTGTCGACCGCCGGGATGAATTCGCGCGGCACCACGCCGCCCTTGATGGCGTCGACAAACTCGTAGCCCTTGCCGGGCTCCTGCGGTTCAAGCTTTAGCACCACGTGACCGTACTGGCCGCGCCCGCCCGACTGCTTGACGAACTTGCCTTCGACTTCGTTGCAGGGCTTGCGGATGGTTTCGCGGTAAGCCACCTGCGGCTTGCCCACGGTGGCTTCCACGTTGAACTCGCGTTTCATGCGGTCAACCAGAATTTCCAGGTGCAGCTCGCCCATGCCCGAAATGATGGTCTGGCCGGATTCTTCGTCGGTGCGCACGCGGAACGACGGGTCTTCCTGCGCCAGCCGGTTCAGGGCGATGCCCATCTTTTCCTGGTCGGCCTTGGTCTTGGGCTCTACCGCCTGCGAGATCACGGGTTCGGGGAAGACCATGCGCTCCAGCACGATGATGTGGGCCGGATCGGTCAGCGTGTCGCCCGTGGTCACGTCCTTGATGCCCACCGCCGCCGCGATGTCGCCGGCGTACACCTCGGTGATTTCGCGCCGCTCGTTGGCGTGCATCTGCAAGATGCGGCCCAGCCGTTCCTTCTTGCCCTTGATGGGGTTGTAAACCGAGTCGCCCGACTTCACCACGCCCGAATACACGCGGAAGAACACCAGTTGGCCGACGAACGGGTCCGTCATGATCTTGAAGGCCAGCGCCGAAAAAGGCTCGTTATCGGCCGGATGGCGTTCAATTTCGCGGTCGCGCTCGTCGTGCCCCTTGATGGCGGGTACGTCGACGGGCGATGGCATGTAGTCGATCACGGCGTCCAGCATGGCCTGCACGCCCTTGTTCTTGAAGGCGCTGCCACACAGCATGGGCACGATTTCGTTAGCGATGGTGCGCGCGCGCAGACCCTGCTTGATCTCGTCTTCGGTCAACGTTTCGCCCGACAGGTATTTTTCAAGCAGCGTCTCATTGGCCTCGGCCGCCTTCTCGACCATCTTGTCGTGCCACTTCTGCGCCTCGGCCTGCATGGCTTGCGGAATGTCTTCGTACTGGAACTTCACGCCCTGGCTGGCGTCGTCCCAGATGATGGCCTTCATCTTGACCAGGTCGATCACGCCTTCGAAGTGGTCTTCGGCGCCCACCGGCAACTGGATCGGCACCGCATCGCCCTTCAGGCGTTCAGCGATCTGGCGTTGCACACGCAGGAAATCCGCGCCCACGCGGTCCATCTTGTTCACGAAGGCCAGGCGCGGCACCTTGTACTTATTGGCCTGACGCCAAACCGTTTCAGATTGCGGCTGCACGCCGCCCACCGCGTCATAGACCATGACGGCGCCGTCCAGCACGCGCATGGACCGTTCCACCTCGATGGTGAAGTCCACGTGGCCCGGGGTGTCGATGATGTTGATGCGGTGTTCGGGATAATTGCCCGCCATGCCCTTCCAGAAGGCGGTGGTAGCTGCCGATGTAATGGTGATGCCGCGTTCCTGCTCTTGCTCCATCCAGTCCATCACGGCGGCGCCGTCATGGACTTCGCCGATTTTGTGCGTGATGCCGGTATAGAAGAGGATGCGCTCGGTGGTCGTCGTTTTGCCCGCGTCGATATGGGCGCTGATGCCAATATTGCGGTAAAGCTCGATACGCGTCTTGCGGGTCATGGCCTCTTCCTTGCAGGGAACCACTGGGCAGTACGGCAAGCCCGACCGGGCGCTGCCGCGGCGGGCGCCATGCCGCGTTTCGTAGGGGTAATGCGTAACCGCGCCCGCGCTGATGCGTAAATATTACGCGCGGCGCGTCAACTTTCAAGCTTTGCCACTACGCGCGATAAGGATTCACGGGTCGTCCGGGGACACCCGCTCATCGCGGCACCGGCTGCGGTGCCCGCGTGCACAAAAAAAGCCCCTCGGACAGAGGGGCTTCGGTGCGCCGCGAGAGGCGGCGGCGAGAACCAAGCGCGCTATGTGCAGCGCGCTTACTTCTTTTCTTCCTTGACGCGGTACACCAGCACGGCGGTGGTGGCCAGCGACAGCACCTTGGCGGTGACGCTGCCCAGCAGCAGGCGCGACAGGCCGCTGCGGCCGTGGCTACCGATGAAGATCAGGTCGCAGCCGGCGTCGGACGCCGCTTGCACGATGCCGTCGGCAACGTTGAAGTTGGACACGGCGCGCGCCTCGGACTTGACGCCGGCGGTGTCGGCGCGGTCGGTGATCTGCTTGAGGTACTTGTCGGCTTGTTCGGCCGATGCCTTCTCGTAGTCCTCGTCGGTGATGGCGTACGCGGCGGCCATGCCGTCGAAACCGATGGTGGCCGCAAACGGCTGAGTCACGTACAGCGCAACGACTTCGGCGCCAACCGAACGGGCAAAGGAAATGCCCGCGTTGGCGGCTTGGGCCGACAGGGGCGAACCGTCGGTGGGAATCAGGATCTTCTTGAACATCTTGCCTGCTCCTGTTTGAGAGGAATCTTTATGCTACTGGAAAGCCGCCAGGTTCACATCAAGGGAACCCGGCGCTCTTGATGCGCGTCAAGCTTGGGTTCAACTGCCCAATTGCTGGGCGGCTGCGTACAGGTTGGTGCAGCGCGTGCCGGTGCGGCAATAGGCCAGCACGGGGCCCGGCAGCGTCTTGAGCAATTCGGCGAAACGGACCACGTCGGACACGGTCATGGCGCTGCCGACCACCGGCTGATATTCGATCTTCAGGCCGGCGGCTTCTGCGGCCTTGGACACGTCGGCGGCGGTGGGCTGATCGGGGCCGCCTTCGAAGTCGGGGCGGTTGATGATGACGCTTTTATAGCCGGCGGCGGCGACATCGGCCATGTCGTCAGGGCCGAGTTGCGGCGCAACGGCAAAATTTTCGGTCAGGGGCTTGATGGGTGCGGACATGGCGGTTCCTTCAGATAGATAGCTGCATATTATTGATTGTAGGAGCCGTTTTGCGCGAAGAGTTTTTCCAATTGGGTCCAGATACGGCGGTCGTCCGCGATGGACACCGAAAAGCGCAGCATCGTGGACGGCGCCTGGGACGGTGAAAACAGCGTGCCCGGCGCCAGCAACATGCCCTGGTCCGCGGCCTCGCGCGCCAGTACCTCGCTGTCGCGCCCGCAGTCGGCCCAGACGAACATCCCCGCGTTCGGTTCGTGCGGCACCGTCAGGCCCAGTTTCAACAGCGCTTTCAGACAGCGTTGGCGCGCCTCGTCCACGCGGGCGCGCACGCGCTCGATGTGGCGTCGGTACTGCCCCTCCATCAACACCCGGTGGATCACGCGTTCGCCCAGTTCCGGGGATGTCAGGCCGGCCAGCATTTTCAGGTCGGCCAGCTTTTGCAGCATGTCGGGGTTGGCGGCCACATAACCCACGCGCAGGCTGGCCGCCAGCATCTTGGAATAACCGCTGACCAGGATGACGCGGTTCAACCGGTCCAGCACCGCCAGCTTCATCGCACCACCGGGATGCAGTTCGCCGTAGGTGTCGTCTTCGACGATGACGAAATCGTGCCGTTCGGCGATGCGCAGGATGTCGTAGGCCACGCCGGCCGACAGCGTGTGGCCGGTGGGGTTGTGCACGGCGCTGTTGATAATGAACAACTTGGGCTTGTGCTCGGCGGCCAGCTGTTCCAGCTGTGCGATATCAGGGCCGTCCGGCCCGCGCGGAACGCCGATCAGGCGCGCGCCAAACGCGGCCAGCCGGCCAAAGATGACGAACCACGCGGGGTCTTCCACCAGGACGGTGTCGCCCGGTTTGACGAAGTGCCTGGCGATCAGATCCAGCCCGTGGGTGACGCCGTTCGTGGTCAGCAGGTTCAGTTCGGGGTGCGCGGGCACGCCGTCGTTCTGCAACGACGCAGCAATCTGCTGGCGCAGCGGGGCGAACCCTTGCGGATGTCCATAGCTGACCAGATTCGCGCGCACCGATCGGCCCACCGCACGCACCGCGCCGGCCACCATGTCGGGGTCCAGCCAGTCAGCCGGCAGCAATCCGGCCCCGCCCGGCATGCCCAGGGAGCTGGTTTCGCGAAACATGCTGCGCAGTAACCACGCAATATCGATACGCGCGGGCGGCGCCAG
>NZ_JBLVOL010000066.1:0-11328 GCF_053543755.1 Achromobacter semiaridum
CGGGAGGCGGGCCGGGCGTCGGACCTGGACTCCGGCCGTGCGTCGGACGGGGGCGGCGGTGGCGGACGCGGCGCGGTGCGCGGCGGTGGAGGCGGACGGCGGCCGTTGAAACGTTGAAGCTTGGCCTCAGCCGGCAACACGCGCGACCACAGGCGCCATTGGTTCTGTGATGCCGTGCGCACGAAATCGGCGCGGTCCTCGGCGGGCACCTCGGACAGCGCCGCGCGCAGCGTGCGGATGGTGGTGACGATATAGCCGATGGCCACGTCTTCCATGAACTTGTGCCGGAAGTACGAGACCGTCACCAGCGTGGCCGCTTGCGTCAACAGGACGGCGCCCAGGATCAGCAGGATCAGGCGCGCCCGCAACGAGCGCGGCACCAGAAAGCGGGCGGGAAAACGCATCAGGGAGAAAACCGGTAGCCAATGCCCCACACGGTCTGGATCCAGCGCGGCTGCTTCGGGTCGTCTTCGATAACGCGACGCAGGCGCAGGATGGCGATGTCGATGGCGCGGTCGTTGCGTTCGCCCGCGTCATCGTCGCGCGCCAGCGCCAACAGGCGTTCGCGCGACAGCGGCTTGCCCGCGTTGCGCACCAGCGCTTCCAGCAGATTGATTTCGCCGCCGGTCAGCTTGACGACGGTGCCGTCACGCGACAACTGGCGGGTGGAGGGGTCAAACAGGAACGGGCCGAACGTGACCGGCGCGTCTTTGGTCAGCGCGGACGGACCGCGCTTGCGGCGCAGCACGGCTTCGATGCGGGCCAGGAGCTCGCGCGGGTCGAAGGGCTTGCCGACATAATCGTCGGCCCCGGCTTCCAGGCCGATGATGCGATCCACCGCCTCGTCGCGCGCGGTCAGCAAGATGACGGGGATGTCTTCGCCCTGCTCGCGCAGGCGGCGGCAGGCGTCGGCGCCATCGCCGCCGGGCAGCATGCGGTCAAGCACCAGCAGGTCGGGCGCGTAGCGGGTGATGCGCGATGACAGATCGGTGGCGTCCGGCGCCAGCAAGGTGTCGTAGCCGTGCCGATTCAGGTAGTCGGCCAGCAGTTGTCTTAGGGCCGGGTCGTCGTCCACGACCAGCAGCTTGGTATGAGGATTGTCCATGGATGCCATAGTGCGGCGCGGCGCGCCAAGCCGCAAGGGGCAGGAAATCAACTGAAATACACCTGTTGCACGATGTACGGACCCCCGTCCCACAGCGTTCCGGCGGCACGTCGGCGCGTGGCCGGCGCCCGGGTGCTGGGCGGCTGGCCGTCCGCGAAACCCGTTCCGGACCCTTTTCCGCACCGGCCCACTGGCCGTAAAATACCGGCTTGCCTTGCCGCTGGTCCGGTTTACTAAAAATCGTTTACAGCTACCGCGGCGCCCCCTCTCTACACTGTTTTTTATGGTCGCCCCTGCAAACTGGCGCAGACGGCTGTTGCATGCGGCGCTGACGGCGGGATTGTGCTGCCCGCTGGCTACCGCGCTTGCCGACACGCTGGCTGCGTCCCCCCTTCCGAACTCGATGCCCGCCCAGGGCGCGCCGGTGCTTGTGGCACGCGGTATCGGCGTACTGTCCCCGGTACAGCCTATTCCGGTACGCCCGGCGCCGTCGATCGAATCTCGCGCCGTGCCCCTGGGCCCTCCGCCCTGCGGTTTGCAGGCCGCCGAGCCCGCGCTGGATACCAGCGTGCGGGGCGCCGATGACAGCGGCGGCGAGGCGATTCCCGGTTTGAATACGGGCTTGTCCCAAGGCGTGGAGAGCGGTGCGCTGGCCTGCGACGATCAGGTTGCGGGTGTGGCCGACGGCAATGCGCCGGACGACAGCGTGTCCGACAGCAGCGTGCCCGACTATTCCTTCGCGCTTGAAGAAAGTGACATACCCCGCATACCCGTCGTGGTGATTTCAGGCGTGTCGCGCCCGACCCGCCCGTGGTTTTCATCAGTCAGCGGCCAGGACGGCCTGCGTTACGGCGGCGACCGCAATTGGGTCTATCGCAACACGGCCGGCCCGTCGCTGACGGTGGGCAATATCAACGCCAATGCTCCCGCCTGGGGCAGCACCGCGCCGGTGGGCGGTTTGCAGATCGCCAATTGGGCCGGGTCCACGGCCTCCGTGCCGGAAGGCAGCTTTGGCTATTCATCGTCGGTGGGCAAGCTCAACCGCATGGACCCCACCGCCAGTTCGGGCGCCGTGGACTATGGCGCGTCGGTCGGCATGGGCAGCGTGCGCTACGGCCTGACGCCTGCGCTGACCGTCGAAGGCCAGATGCAAAGCGCCCCGTCGCTGACCACGCGCGGCATGGGCACCACCTACGCGGCGGGCGAATACGGCACCTTCCAGGCCGGCGCCACGCAAAGTTCGTTCGACGCGTCCAACGCCTGGCGCTACCGCTTCGGCTACAACGTCCAGGTCGCGGACGCCGTCAACCTGGGCTACACAAACGAGCAGATCGGCGCCGGGTTCGGCGACCTGTCCAACTATTCCGGCGGCGTGGCCGCGGCCCCGCAATCGCGCAACACGCTATCGGCCGGTGTGCCGATCCAGGGCTGGGGCACCGTCAGCGGCACCTATTCGGGCCTGCACGAAGGCTCGGTGCTTGCCGAACAGCGCGTGGGGCTGTCGCACAGCATGTTCGTCGCCCCCAAGGTCAAGCTGGCCGTGGGCGCCGACCGCGACATCGTGTCGGGCAACTATGAATGGCGGGCCAACCTGAGCATGCCGGTCGATACCTTCATGCGCGGCACGTGGCTGAGCTGGTAGCAGGCCGCAAGCCGGACGGAAATATCCCCCTGAAACGGGCGCCCGGAAATTGCGGCTTAAAATCCCTGCCATGATGCTTCCGGCCTACCCCCATGTCTGACGCGCGCGCCCTGGGCGTACTACAGCGCGTTTTCGGTTACGAATCCTTCCGCGGCGACCAGCAAGCCATTGTCGAACAAGTGATCGACGGCGGCGACGCGTTGGTCCTGATGCCCACGGGCGGAGGGAAATCGCTCTGTTACCAGATTCCGTCGCTGGTGCGCGAAGGCACCGGCATTGTCGTGTCGCCGCTGATCGCGCTGATGCAGGATCAGGTCGACGCCCTGACTGAATTGGGCGTGCGCGCCGCCTTCCTGAACTCCACGCAAGACTGGCGCGTGGCGCGCGATGTCGAGCAGGCGTTCCTGGCCGGTGAACTGGATCTGCTGTACGTCGCCCCCGAACGGCTGCTGACCGACCGCTGCCTGCAACTGCTGGAACGCGGCCGCATCGCCCTGTTCGCCATCGACGAAGCGCATTGCGTGTCGCAATGGGGTCATGATTTCCGGCCGGAATACCTGGGCCTGTCCATGCTGCACGAGCGCTGGCCCGATGTGCCGCGCATCGCGCTGACGGCCACGGCCACGGCCGAGACCCGGACCGAGATCGCCCAACGCCTGTCGCTGGACGACGCCCGGCACTTTGTGTCCAGCTTCGACCGCCCCAACATCCGCTATCGCATCGTTGAGAAAAACGAAGTGCGCAAGCAGCTGCTGGAGATGATCCGCACGGAACACCAGGGCGAGTCCGGTGTGGTGTACGGCCTGTCGCGGGCGCGGGTCGAGGAAACCGCCGAATTCCTGTGCAACCAGGGCATTGACGCCATGCCGTATCACGCGGGGCTCAGCCCCCAGGTGCGCGCCGCCAACCAGTCCCGGTTCCTGCGCGAAGACGGCGTGGTCATGGTGGCCACCATTGCCTTCGGCATGGGTATCGACAAGCCGGACGTGCGCTTCGTGGCGCACATTGACCTGCCCAAATCGGTTGAAGGCTATTACCAGGAAACCGGCCGGGCTGGTCGTGATGGGCTGCCCGCCACGGCGTGGCTGGCCTACGGCCTGCAAGACGTGGTGCAACAGCGCCGCATGATCGACGAATCCCCCGGTGACGAATCCTATCGCCGCCGGCTGGGCCAGCAGCTGGACGCGATGCTCGGCCTGTGCGAAACGGTGGAATGCCGCCGCGTGCGGCTGTTGGCGTACTTTGGCCAGCACATTACCGCCTGCGGCAACTGCGACGTCTGCCTGGAACCGCCACAAGCCTGGGACGGCACGGTGGCCGCTCAGAAAGTGCTGTCGGCCGTCTACCGCTTGTGGAAAGAACGCGGCCAGCGCTACGGCGCGGGCCATATCATCGACATCCTGCGCGGCAAGGTCACCGACCGCACCAAGCAGCACGGCCACGAAACGCTAAGCGTGTTCGGCGTGGGCGAAGACCTTAGCGATACCGCCTGGCGCGGCGTTCTGCGCCAGTTGTTGGCGCAAGGCCTGTTGACGGTGGACAACGAAGGCTTCGGCACGCTGGCCCTGACAGAAGGCAGCCGCGCGGTGCTCAAGGGCGAACGCCAGCTGATGCTGCGCCGCGAATCCGAAAAGAAGACCCGCTCGGGCAAGACCGGCAGCGGTCGCCCCAAGGCTGCCGCCATCGACCTGCCGGCCGAACTGCAACCCGTGTTCGAGGCCCTGCGCGCCTGGCGTGGCGAAGTGGCCAAGAGCCACGGCGTGCCCGCCTACGTCATCTTCCATGACGCCACGCTGCGTGAAATTGCCCTGGCGCAGCCAGAGTCCATGGACGCCCTTAGCCACATCAGCGGCGTGGGCGCGCGCAAGCTGGAAGCCTACGGCGAAGAAATCCTGCAACGCGTGGCCAAGCCGGTGCTGTAACGGCCCGGCCCGGGCGAAGCGCCCCATTTCCAGGAGCCCCGTCCCACGTCTTAATACGACGGCGGCGGCAGCAGCGGAACCGGCGGGCGTTCCTTGCCGAACACCGACCGGTACGCCAGGATGTTGAACACCAGCACCACCGGAATGCCGACAACCGCGCCGGCCATCACCAGCCGCATCGACCCCAGCGCGCCCGCGCCATCCCACAGCGTCATGTCGTCCAGGATCAGGTACGGGAACAGGCTGTAGGCCAGCCCGCTGAGCATCAGCAGGAACAGCGCCACGCACAGCACGAAGGGCAGCCAGCTGAAGCGGTCCGCGCGGCCGGGCAGGCGCGCCAGCAGCATTTCGGCCGCCACGTAGCCCGCCAGCATCAGCACCCACACGGTGGCGGCCAGGCTCAGGTGAGCGATGTTGCTCCATTTGTAGAAGATGCCCGCATTGGCCAGGCCCAGCGTCACGGCAATGGCCACCATGCCTACCGCCGTCCAGCGGATGGCGTGGCGCGCCCAATAGGCCGCGCGGCGCTGCAAATCACCGTCCACACGCATGACGAGCCAAGATGCGCCCAGCAGCACATAGGCGGCTACCGCGCACAGCCCGACGAACATGGCGAACCAGCCGTATCCCGCATCGGACTGATAGCCCGTGGCGATGCGCCCCAGCAGCATCCCCTGCCCAAAGGCCGTGATGATGGAGCCGGCCCAGAAGCCGAAGATCCAGCGCGGCTTCATTTCGTTGCGCGCACGGATCCGAAATTCAAACGACACGCTGCGCAGCACCACGCCCAGCACCATGAACGTCAGCGGTCCGTACAGCTTGCCCAGCACCGCGCCCCACGCAAACGGGAATGCCGAGGCGAACAGCCCCATGCCCAGCAGCAACCAGAATTCGTTGGCATCGCGCCAGGGGCTCAAGAGCGACATCATGCGGCCGCGCTCGTGTTCGGGCGCCAGTTGCAGCAGGATGCCCACGCCCAGATCGAAGCCGTCCAGAACCATGCCGGCGGCGATCACCACGAACAACAGGCCCATGAAGGCCAGCGGCATCCAGAAAGAAGGGTCTTCGGGGCTGAGCCCCTGCGATGCGGCCAGCATGGCGATCATGGCGTACCTCCGCCCAATTTACGGACCGGCACCACGCCGTATCGGGCGGCGTGAAACAACATGCCCGTGAACGCGGCCAGCAACAGGGCATACAGCACGCCATAGCCCATCAGCCCATAGAGAACCGTGCTGGACGGCATCTGCCCCAGCACCTCGGATTGCGTGATCGTGCCGTTCACCACGAACGGTTGCAGGCCGATGATGGACACCCACCAACTGGCCACCACGGCAACCCCGCCCGAAAACATCATGCCGCACAGCACGCGCTGCCACCACTCAGGCAGCGTCGACGGGTCCAGCCCGCGTCGGCACGTCCACAGGAACGTCACGCACGCCACCGCCAGCATCAACAGCCCCGCCGCCACCGCCACCCGCAGCGACCAGAACGTCAAGGCCACCGGCGGCAACATGCCGGAATACTTGTCCAGGCCCTGGTACGTGCCGTCGGCGTTGCGATGCAGCCAGCGGCCGCCCGCGTTGTGAATGGTGATGTCGGACACATTGGTGTGCGCGCGCGCATCAGGCCAGCCAAACAAGACCAGTTGCGGTTCGGCGCCGCTTTGCCAGAAGCCCGCGGCAGCCGCCGCCTTGGCCGGTTGCAGTTTGGCCACCATCTGGCCCGCACCGGTGGCCACGGGAATCTGCAGGATCGCGGCCAGCAGGGCGATGACCAGCGCGGTCTTGAACGCATTGCGTTCGCCGTCGCCCAGCGGGCGACGCAGCGCCTGCAATGCCGTCACGCCCATCATCAGGAACGAGGCGGCCAGCGCCGCGCCCACCGCCACCACCGCCATGCGCCAACCCACCGAAGGGTTCAGCACCACGGCCACCCAGTCGTAGACCTGATAGCGGCCATCAACCAGGATCGCGCCGTCGGGCGTCTGCATCCATGACTGCAAGGCCAGCACCCAAAACACCGCCACCAGCTGGCCCACGGCCACCATCAGCACGGCCAGGGTATGGGCGCCATCGGACACCCGGCGTTGCCCGAACAGCATGACGCCCAGGAAACACGACTTCAGGATGAATACCGACAGGATGCCGTAGCCCAACAGCGGGCCGGCCACGTTGCCGATCTTGTCCATCAGGCCTGCCCACAGGCTGCCGATCTGGATCAGCACGGGCACGCTGGCCGCCAATGTCAGGACGAAGGCCAGCGCAAAGATGCGGACCCAGAAGCGGTAGGCGGCGGTCCAGCCGGGGCGGCCGGACCAGCGTGCGCGAATCTTGAAAAACAGCAGAATCCAGACAAGCGCCAGGGAAACCGCCAGGAAAAGCGCCAGGAAGCTCAGGCTGGCCACGAACTGCGCACGGGCCAGGGAAAGGGTGGATATATCCATGATGGCCCGTAGTGTAGAGCCAGTTACAAGGCCGTGGGGACAGTTTGAAACCGGTTGCAGAGGGTTCAAAAAGGCCCCTGTTGCGGAACGTGGCAAAATTGACGCTTTGTCGCCGCTTTTTCCTATTCTTTCAAGAATGACCTCCGCCACGACGCCGACCCCTGCTGCATCCAATTTCCTGCTCAACATCGTCCAGGACGACCTCGAAGCCAACCGCTTCCAGGGCAAACGCTGGGCGGGCAAGCCTGGCCCGGCCGCCGTGCAGGAACAGGGCGACCAGGACCCGGCCCGCATCCGCACGCGCTTTCCGCCGGAGCCCAACGGCTACCTGCACATCGGTCACGCCAAAAGCATCTGCGTGAACTTCGGCCTGGCGCGCGACTTCGGCGGTGTCTGTCATCTGCGCTTTGACGACACCAACCCCGAAAAGGAAGACCAGGAATACGTCGACGCCATCATCGAGGCCGTGCGCTGGCTGGGCTTTGACTGGAAGGCCGCCGATGGCAAGGAAAACCTGTACTTCGCCAGCGACTACTTCGGCTATATGTACGAATTCGCCGAAGCCCTGGTCGAGGCCGGCCATGCCTATGTCGACGAGCAAAGCCCCGAAGAAATCCGCGCCAACCGTGGCACGCTGACCGAGCCGGGCACCGATTCGCCGTGGCGCAACCGCCCCGCCGCTGAATCGATCGCCCTGCTGCGCGAAATGCGCGACGGCAAGCATCCCGACGGCAGCCTGGTGCTGCGCGCGAAGATCAACATGGCTTCGCCCAACATCAACCTGCGCGACCCGGTCATGTACCGCGTGCGCCATGCCACCCACCACCGCACGGGCAACCAGTGGTGCATCTACCCGATGTACAGCTGGGCGCATCCGGTGGAAGACGCGCTGGAAGGCATCACACACAGCGTCTGCACGCTGGAATTCGAAGACCAGCGCCCGTTCTACGACTGGATCCTGACGCGCCTGGCCGAACTGGGCAAGCTGGCCCAGCCGTTGCCGCACCAATATGAATTCGCCCGCCTGAATCTCAGCTACGTCGTCACCAGCAAGCGCAAGCTGTTGCAGCTGGTGCGCGAAGGCCACGTGGACGGCTGGGACGACCCGCGCATGCCGACCATCTTCGGCCTGCGCCGCCGTGGCTACACGCCGGCCTCGATCCGCCTGTTCTGCGACCGCACCGCCGTGTCCAAGTCCGATTCGCGCATTGACTACAGCCTGCTTGAGCAAGCCGTGCGCGACGACCTCGACCCCATCGCGGCCCGCTCGGTGGCCGTGCTGGACCCGATCAAGCTGGTCATCACGAACTACCCCGAAGGTCAGTCCGAGCCCTGCACCGCGCCGCGCAACCCGCACGACCCGGAAGCCGGCGTGCGCGAATTCCCGCTGTCGCGCGAACTGTGGATCGAACGCGACGACTTCCGCGAGGAAGCGCCCAAGAAGTACTTCCGCCTGTTCCCCGGCAACACCGTGCGCCTGAAGTACGGCTACGTGGTGCGCTGCACCGGCTTCACCAAGAACGAAGCCGGCGAAATCGTCGAAGTGCAGGCCGAATACCTGCCCGAGACCAAAAGCGGCACGCCGGGCGCGGACAGCGTCAAGGTCAAGGGCAACATCACCTGGGTCAGCGCGGCCCACGCGGTGCCCGCCCAGATCCACCTGTACGACCGCCTGTTCGCCGATGCGCGTCCCGACGGTGGCGACAAGGACTTCCTGACCTGCCTGAACCCGAACTCCAAGCAGACGGTCACGGCCTGGCTGGAACCCGGCACCGTCGCCACGCCGGGCGCTACCTGGCAGTTCGAGCGCCTGGGCTACTTCACGGCCGATCTGAAGGAATCCACGCCAGACGCCCCGGTGCTCAACCGCATCGTGACCCTGCGCGATTCCTGGGCGCAAGGCTAAGCCGCCGCGCCACGCCGCCACGCGTGCGTAACACGGGAAAAGGCGCCTTCGGGCGCCTTTTTCTTTCGTCTTCCCCCCTGCGCACCCCACCCCGGCGCGGGTTATCATGCCCGACATCCCGCAGCCGGTTGCGCGCGCCGTTTTCCTGGCGCCGGACCGCCAGCCACAATCAAGATGAATACTGAATCGCTAGCCCTGGACTTCAAAAGCGCCACCCTTTACGCCATTCGCGTGGTTCTGCACAGCGCGGACCCCGAACGCCTCGCCGCCGCGCTGGCCAAGCGCATGGCGGATGCCGGCAGCTTCTTTGAAAACGAACCCGTGGTCATCGACGCCAGCCGCGTCGAAGACGCCATCGACTGGCCGGCGCTGGTTGCCGCGCTGCGCGCGCACAACCTGCCCGCGATCGGCGTGGTGGCCGAAGGCGCCAACCTGAAGGCCGCGCGCGACGCCGGCCTGACGCCGGTCGAGCTTTCCACCCCGCCCGCGCGCCCTGCCCCGGTTGTGGACACCGCGCCGCCCAATGATGTATCGACGCCCGTGCCGTCGGTGCCGGCCGCGGCCGTTGAAACCGCGCCCGCCCCGACCGATACCTCGGCAGCGGAAAGCACGGCCTCTGACAACGCAGCCACCGACAGCGCGGCAGAAGCGCCCGCCAAGCCCGCGTCCGCCGAGCCGATGCCCGCGCGCGAA
The DNA here is from genome assembly GCF_053543755.1 of Achromobacter semiaridum. NCBI lineage: Bacteria > Pseudomonadati > Pseudomonadota > Betaproteobacteria > Burkholderiales > Alcaligenaceae > Achromobacter > Achromobacter semiaridum. The sequence continues at coordinate 9,715 of NZ_JBLVOL010000066.1, forward strand.
GCCAGCAGCACCACCTCTGCCTCCACCCCCACGCAAGCCGCGCCGCATTCGGCATCGGCGCTGGTCATCACCAAGCCGTTGCGATCGGGCCAGCGCGTGTACGCGCGCCACACGGACCTGGTCGTGATCGGCATGGTCAGCCAGGGCGCCGAAGTCATCGCCGACGGCAACGTGCACGTTTACGGCCCGTTGCGCGGCAAGGCCATGGCCGGCGCGCGCGGCGATACGTCGGCGCGCATCTTCACGACGCACCTGGACGCGGAACTGCTGGCTGTGGCCGGCGTGTATCGCGTGGTGGAAGACAAGCTTGACCGCACGTTGCAAAACCAGCCGGCGCTGGTTCGCCTGGATGGCGACACGCTGCGGATCGAGGCCCTGAAAAGCTGATCGGACGATGGCAACACGGCGTGCGCGCACGCCGCATACATCGTTCGGAACCTCAGGTCTCAACACATTCTGTAAGAAGCCTTACATGGGCTTTTTGCTTTACGATAACGCGATTTATTCGAACATAAGGGTTTGATCGTCATGACACGCATTGTTGTGGTGACTTCCGGCAAAGGCGGCGTGGGTAAAACCACGACGAGCGCCAGTTTTTCCGCGGGCCTCGCGATGCGGGGCCACAAGACCGCTGTCATCGACTTCGATGTCGGCCTGCGCAATCTCGACCTCATCATGGGCTGCGAGCGTCGCGTGGTGTACGACTTCGTCAACGTGATTCAGGGCGAAGCCACCCTCAACCAGGCACTGATCAAGGACAAGCAGCTTGAAAACCTGTTCATCCTGCCCGCCTCGCAAACGCGCGACAAAGACGCGCTGACGCAGGAAGGCGTGGAAAAGGTCATCAATGACCTGAAGGAAATGGGTTTCGAGTACATCGTCTGCGACTCGCCGGCCGGTATTGAAACGGGCGCGCTGATGGCCGCTTATTTCGCCGACGACGCGCTGGTCGTGACGAACCCGGAAGTCTCGTCGGTACGCGATTCCGATCGCATCCTGGGCATTCTGGCGGCCAAGTCCAAGCGTGCGGTGGACGGCGGCGAACCCGTCAAGGAATTCCTGCTGCTTACGCGCTACAACCCCAAGCGCGTGGTCGACGGCGAAATGCTGTCGCTGGGCGATATCGAGGACATTCTGCGCATCAAGCTGATCGGTGTGATCCCCGAATCGGAAGCCGTGCTGCAAGCCTCGAACCAGGGCCTGCCGGCCATCCACCTGAAAGAGACCGACGTCTCCGAAGCGTACAAGGACGTCGTGGCCCGTTACCTTGGCGAAGACAAGGCCCTGCGCTTTACCGATTACGAAAAGCCCGGTTTCCTGAAACGCCTGTTCGGAGGCAAGTAAGCAATGTCCTTCCTGTCGTTTCTGCTTGGTCAAAAGAAAACTTCCGCGTCCGTCGCCAAGGAACGGTTGCAGATCATCCTGGCCCACGAGCGGGGCCGCGGCGACTCGCCCGACTACCTGCCGCAGCTGCAGCAGGAACTTATCGCCGTGATTTCAAAGTACGTGAAGATCAACCCTGAAGACATCAAGGTGCACCTGGAACGCCAGGACACGCTGGAGGTGTTGGAAGTGAAGATCGAGATGCCGCAGAACGAAACCTGATGCGGCCGT
>NZ_JBLVOL010000066.1:11365-25535 GCF_053543755.1 Achromobacter semiaridum
CACGGCCAAAAAAAACGCCCGGCATTGCCGGGCGTTTGCGTTGATGCAGCGCTTTAGTGCTTGCCGACCTGATCGCCGATCACACCGCCGATCGCCGCTCCGCCCACCGTACCCAGCACGCCACCGTTGGTGATCACGGCGCCTGCGACGCCGCCCAATGCGGCCCCGCCCACCGTGCTCTTTTGGCGATGGCTCATGCCGTCCCAGGACGAGCAGCCCGCCATGGCGGCGGTCATCGCCAGTGCGACACAGATTTTGGAAAGAGATGCGATTTTCATGATGAGGCTCCTATTCTTATCCCCGGGGCCGCACCATGGACCTGACGCGAGCGCGCGATCCCCATATGGGTTTAGAAACTTCAGGATCTCAAAATATCCGCGCGAGCGGTGTTAGGTTTGCCCAGGAATTGTGTCAAACAGCGAGAGAATAATTGTGCGCCCCAGGGACGATGTTGCAAGGCGCGTCGGCTATTTGACGAGACGTAACACCTCGCGAAAACGCGGATGTTCGCAAGTTTGCATCCATTCGAATATCGCCATTTCCGAGGTGACGATTTCCGCGCCATGCGCGCGCGCACGGCGCAGCGCCGCATGATGATCCGAAGGCTTGCGCGAGCCAGCCGCGTCCGACACCAGCACCGCGTGATAGCCCATATCCGCCAAGCCGATCACGGTTTGCAGCACGCAGATATGCGCTTCGCAGCCCGCCACCAGAACGGTCTTGCGCGCGGCCGGCAGCCACGCTTCGAAGCCCGGTTCACGGGCGGAAGAAAAATGCATCTTCTGGAATGTGGACTGCACGATGTCGCGCAACGGGTCCACCGTCACGCCCAGCATCTTGCTGTGATGCTCGGTGGCGATGACCGGCACATCAAGCAAGCGCGCGGCCCGCGCAAGCTTGTGCGTGGTGTTGAGCACGGCCTCGTTGTCATGGATGACGGGCATCAATCGGCCCTGCATGTCGACGATGAGGAAGGTGGAATCGGAGGCTTGCAGCAGCATCGGGAATCTCCGGAAAGCCGGCAACGGAATAAAGGGGAACCGCAACGCGGCGCAGCCGAAGCCCGCGCGTGCTGTTCAATGATATAGCGGCGGGCCGATGCAAGCAGGTGGCGGGTCGACGTAGCCGATGCCTTGTCCAAATAGCCGTTCCGCACGAAGAAAGTGTATTGCCTTGTCGATGCGACTTCGATTCTGTCGTCGAAAAAAAATCCCGGCGCGCAGGCCGGGATTCTTGGACCGAATAAGCTGGTCGCTTACTTCCGCGCTTAATTCAGCGCTTACTTCAGTGCCTTGTAGCGCAGGCGCTTGGGCTTGGCGCCTTCTTCGCCCAGGCGGCGCTTCTTGTCGGCTTCGTACTCTTGGTAGTTGCCGTCGAAGAACACCACTTGCGAATCGCCTTCGAAGGCCAGGATGTGCGTGGCGATGCGGTCCAGGAACCAGCGATCGTGGCTGATGACCATGACGCTGCCGGGGAACTCCAGCAAGGCGTCTTCCAGCGCGCGCAGCGTTTCAACGTCAAGGTCGTTGGACGGTTCGTCAAGCAGCAGCACGTTGCCGCCGGCGATCAGCGTCTTGGCCATGTGCAGGCGGCCGCGTTCACCGCCGGACAGCTGGCCCACGACCTTGTTCTGGTCGCCGCCCTTGAAGTTGAAGCGGCCCAGATAGGCGCGCGACGACATTTCGAACTTGCCCACGGTCAGGATGTCGGCGCCGTCGGCCACCGCATCGAACACCGTCTTTTTGTCTTCCAGCGCATCGCGCGACTGGTCCACGTAGGCCAGCTTGACGGTTTGGCCGATGGTGACTTCGCCAGAATCCGGTTGTTCGCGGCCCGCGATCATGCGGAACAGCGTGGATTTACCGGCGCCGTTGGCGCCGATGATGCCGACGATGGCGCCGGGCGGGATCTTGAAGCTAAGGTTATCGATCAACAGGCGATCGCCATACGCCTTGCTGACGTTGTTGAATTCGATAACCTCGTTACCCAGGCGCTCGCCCACGGGAATGAAGATTTCCTGCGTTTCGTTGCGCTTCTGGTATTCGTAGGACGACAGTTCCTCGAAGCGGGCCAGGCGAGCCTTGGCCTTGGCCTGACGGCCCTTCGGGTTCTGGCGCACCCATTCCAGTTCTTTCTTGATGGTCTTCTGGCGGGCCGATTCCGAGGACTCTTCCTGCTTCAGGCGGTCTTCTTTTTGTTCAAGCCACGAGCTGTAGTTGCCCTTCCAGGGGATGCCGTAGCCGCGATCCAGTTCCAGGATCCATTCGGCGGCGTTGTCCAGGAAGTAGCGATCGTGGGTCACGCCGACCACCGTGCCGGGGAACTTGTGCAGGAATTGCTCCAGCCATTCCACGCTTTCGGCGTCCAAGTGGTTGGTGGGTTCGTCCAGCAGCAGCATGTCGGGCTTGGACAGCAGCAGGCGGCACAGGGCCACGCGGCGCTTTTCACCGCCGGACAGGTTGCCGACGATGGCGTCCCAGGGCGGCAGGCGCAAGGCGTCCGCGGCGATTTCCATCTGGTGTTCGATGTCGTCCGAACCGCTGGAGGCGGCGGCGGCGATGATGGCTTCCAGGTCGGCTTGTTCGGCGGCCAGCGCGTCGAAGTCGGCGTCCGGCTCGGCGTAGGCGGCGTAGACCTCGTCCAGGCGCTTCTTGGCGGTGACGACGGCGCCCAGGCCCTCTTCGACCGATTGGCGCACCGTGTGCTCGGGGTTCAGTTGCGGTTCCTGCGGCAGATAGCCGATGTTCAGGCCCGGCATGGGAATGGCTTCGCCTTCGATCTCTTTATCGACGCCCGCCATGATCTTCAGCAGCGTCGACTTGCCCGAGCCGTTCAGGCCCAGCACGCCGATCTTGGCGCCAGGAAAAAACGAAAGCGAGATGTCACGCAGGATCTGCCGCTTGGGCGGCACGATCTTGCCGACGCGGTTCATGGTGTAGACGTATTGGGCCATGGGCTCGTATAGGGAAAGAAAGCTGATGAACCGTCGATTGTAGGCCGGAACCCTGACAGGCGTGCGTCAGCGGGGGAACGTCGGGGTTACCACCCCGTTCTCCGCCCCGGTTCTCCGCCCCGCTTCTCCGTCCCCGTCACAGCCCGGGTCTCTGCCCGGGTCTCTGCCCGGGTCTCCGCCCGGGTCACCGCGCCCCTTTCTCGCCCCTTACCCGCGCCGTGCCCCCAGGCGCGGCGTGCGCATCTGCGCCAGCATGACCCCGGCCAGCGCCAGCAAGCCGCCCACGATATGGAACAGATGCGGCTTTTCGTCCAGGAACACCGAGGCGATGGCCACGGTGCCCACCGGCATCAGGTTCAGAAAAATGCTGGCGCGGTTCGGGCCCAGGTGCTTGACCCCCTGCATCCACAGGAAAGGCGCAAACAGGGACGGAAATATCGCGGCGTACAGCACCAGGGGCACGTTGTCGGCATTCAGCGGCGACGGCGCGGCCATCAGGAATGCCGGCAACTGGAACAGCACCCCAAAACCAATCTGCACGTACAGCGACACCCACGGGCCCACCGGCAGGCCCCAGCGACGCAGCAGCACGCCATACAGCGCATAGGCCAGCGCGGCCATGCCCATCAACAGGTCACCCGGGTTGGCGCCCACGGACAGCAGCCGCGCGGGGTCGCCCTCGCCGATCAGCAGCGCCAGGCCGGCCAGCGACACCACGCCGCCCAGCATCGCCATCAGCGTGGGCCGCTGGCGCAGCACCACCGTACCCACCGCGATGGTCAAGAGCGGGATCATGGCGGTGATGATGCCCATATTGGTGGCGGTGGTGCTGGACGCGGCCACATAGGCCAGCCCTTGGTACAGCGCCATGCCCAAGCCGCCCAGCACGGCGAACTTGGGCAGGTACGGCAGGATCAGGCGGCGTTGCGTCCACACGCCTCGCAATGCGAACGGCGTGAGGACCGCGCCGGCCAGCGCCCAGCGGTAAAAGCCGATGACGGCAGGCGAGATCACGCCGGCGGCCATCTTCGTGACGATCATGTTGACGGACCAGATCAGGGCGGCCAACAGCGGAAACAGCAGGTAGCGGGCGGGAACGGCGGAAGGGTCGGATCGCGACATGGATGGGTGATGCGAAAGAGGAATATAAGAACAGGGCGCAAGTGTAGGGCCTGTCCGAATGACGGTGTGCCGTTGCCGCGGTACGTCATCGGGATACGGCCGCTGGTCGGGCATTGCCGGCGGATCAAGGGCTGAACACTTGACGCCGGCAAGGACATTGAGCCGCCGGCCCGCGCGGGCCTGACAGCCTTGTAACGCCGCGTCATCCAAGCGCCTGATGCAACGCAGCGCCGATCGCGCGACAATAGCGCCTGACTTTATGTATCTTGCCGTGCCGTCGCGGCTTCATCGCGCCCAGGAACCCCCTTCATGTCCGCCTCTGCCACTCCCCCAGCCTCCGTCACCCACTTCAGCACGTCCGAGCTGGACATGCTGGCCAAGACCGCCGACGCCCTCAGCGCCTATCTGGGCAAGCCGGTGCTGGCCGAAGTCATCCTGGGCGACGAAGGCACCGAGTGGGTCACCTATGGCGTGCCGATGGACGAAGGCGCGGAAGCGGACGAAGAGCAGACTCACGTCCAGATGGGCGGCGCGGGCTCGCGCCTGCTGGGCAATCGCGGCGGGCTGCCGCATGCCGATGACGACACCTACGACTGCCTGTACCTGTGGGCCGTGCAGATTTCGTTGAACGAAGGCGAACGCTTCATCAAGCTGGATCACGACGGCGAAGAATCCGCGTGGTCCGACAACCTGGAAGACGTCCTGCCCTTTGCGCTGACCGAAGAACCGCAAGCGGACCCGAGCACGGAAGACGCAGAGGACGAAGACGAGGACGAGGACGATGAGGACGACGACACGCCGTACGACTCGGTCCACGAACCCCGCCACTGATACCCGGCGGGGTCGGGCCCGGCCCGTGACGGCTTGGGCGCCATTGCAGCCCGCCCTTATCGTTCGGGCGCATCCTTCCTCAGGCGCGCCCTTCCTCTACCGCATGGCAGGCCACCACGGAAACCCCGGTCAACATGGCAACCGGCGCTTCGGCCCGGCAGCGGTCATTGGCGTGGGGGCAGCGCGGATGAAACGTGCACCCTGACGGCGGGTTCAGCGGATTGGGCACTTCGCCGGCCACCGCCGTGCGCGGCTTGCCGGCCCCGTTGATATCCGGAATCGCCTCAAGCAGCATCCGCGTGTACGGATGCCTGGGCCGCGCAAAGAGTTCATCGCGCGGCGCCACTTCCACCATCCGGCCCAGGTACATCACGCCCACCCGGTCGGCCACATGGTGCACCACGGCCAGGTTGTGCGAAATGAACAGATAAGTCAGGCCCAGCTTGCGTTGCAGGTCCTTCATCAGGTTCAACACCTGCGCCTGCACCGACACGTCCAGCGCCGACGTCGGTTCGTCGCACACCAGGAATTCCGGGTTCACCGCCAGCGCCCGCGCAATCGAGATGCGTTGACGCTGCCCGCCCGAAAACTGATGCGGATAACGCCCCTGGTCCGCCGGGTCCAGCCCCACCTGCAACAGCAATTCGCCGACGCGCGCCCCACGTTCGGCGGGCGTCATGGTGGTGTGCGTCAGCATGGGTTCGGCGATGATGCGGCCCACGCGCCAACGCGGGTTCAGGCTGGCGTACGGGTCCTGAAAAATCATCTGCAAGCGCTTGCGCAGATTGCGGCCGCCTGTCTCCGACATGCGTGACAGCGGCTGGCCGTCGAACCGGATGTCGCCACGCGTCAGCCCGTACAGGCCCACCAGCATGCGCGCAACCGTGGACTTGCCACAGCCCGATTCGCCCACCAACGCCAGCGTTTCCCCGCGCGCGATGTCGAACGACACGCCATCCACGGCGCGCAGCATCACGCGGGGCTTGCCCGCCAGCTTGCGTTCCAGCCACGGCGGCGACACATCGAACCAGCGCGCGGCATCCTTTACTTCAACCAAGGGCGCGTTCATGCGGCCACCATCGCTTTGTCCTCATGCAACCAACAGGCCGCGCGGGACGTGCCCGCCGGCAGTAATTCCGGGCGCTCGGTCGCGCAGCGCGGCAGGCGCTGACCGCAACGCGGATTGAACGCGCAGCCCGGCGGAATGGCGTTCAACCGCGGCATGCTGCCGTCGATCTGCACCAGCCGTTCCGTGTGCCCGTCCATTGACGGGATGGACCCCATCAGCCCGGCCGTATAGGGATGACGCGGCTTGTGGATCACGTCGGCCACCGGCCCGATCTCGGCCACGCGGCCCGCGTACATCACCGCCACGCGGTCGGCGGTTTCGGCGATCACGCCCATGTCGTGCGTGATCAGCATGACCGCCGTGCCGTGGTCGCGGCACAGGCGTTTCAGCAGTTCGATGATCTGCGCCTGAATAGACACGTCCAGCGCCGTGGTGGGCTCGTCGGCCACCACCAGCTTGGGCTCGGCGGCCAGCGCCAGCGCGATGACCACGCGTTGCCGCATGCCGCCCGAGAACTGATGCGGATAGTGGTCGATGCGTTCGCGCGCGGCCGGGATGCCGGTGGACGCCAGCAATTCCACCGCGCGGTTGCGCGCCTGCGACCACGTCATGTCCAGATGCGTGACGATGGTTTCCGCCAGCTGCCGGCCCACCGTGTACAGCGGGTTCAAGGACGTGAGCGGGTCCTGGAACACCGCGCCGATTTCGCGGCCGCGCACGCGGCGCATCTGCTCGTCGGGCAGGTTGTCGATGCGGCGGCCCGCCAGCAGGATTTCGCCGGCCGCGATACGGCCGGGCGGTTCCAGCAGGCCGATGATGGAGGCGCCGGTCAGCGATTTGCCGGCGCCCGATTCGCCCACCACGCCCAGCACTTCGCCGGCCTGGATGGAAAAGGACACGTCGTCCAGGGCGCGTAGCGTGCCGCGGCGCGTGGGAAATTCCACGCGCAGATTGCGGACTTCCAGAAGTGCGCTCATGGTTACCTCAATTCAGCCGCGGGTTGAGCGCATCGCGCAGCCAGTCACCCAGCAGGTTGACCGACAGCACCAGCAGCACCAGCGCCGCGCCCGGAAAAATGGTGATCCACCATTCGCCGGAAAACAGAAAATCGTTGCCGATGCGGATCAGCGTGCCCAGCGACGGCGCGGTCGGCGGCACGCCCACCCCCAGGAACGACAAGGTCGCCTCGGTGATGATGGCGGTGGCCAGGTGCACCGTGGCCAGCACCAGCACGGGCCCCAGCACATTGGGCAGCACGTGGCGGAACATGATGACGGGCGAGGCCACGCCGATCACGCGCGCCGCCTGCACGTATTCGCGGTTTTTCTCCACCAGCGTGGAGCCGCGCACGGTGCGTGCGTACTGCGGCCAGCCGGCCAGCGCAATGGCGCCGATCAGCACGGGGAAGGCGATCAGTTCGTGCATCTCGCGCGGCACCGCGGCGCGCGCCACGCCATCGATCAACAGCGCGATCAGAATCGCCGGGAACGACAGCTGCACGTCGGCCACCCGCATGATGAACGCATCGATGCGCCCACCCGCATAGCCCGAGATCAACCCCAGCACGATGCCGATCAGCATCGACAGCAGCACCGACGCCAGCCCGATCAACAGCGACACGCGCGTGCCGTACAGGATGGCCGAATACAGATCGCGGCCCTGGCTATCCGTGCCCAGCAGGTACGTGGCCTGGCCGTTGGCCTCCCAGGCGGGCGGCAACAGGGCGTCCAGCAATTCCACCGTGGTCAGGTCGAACGGGTTGTGCGGCGCGACCCAGCCGGCGCCGAACGAGCCTATCAGCAGCGTCGCCAGCAACAGCGTCGCGATGATGGCCACGGGCGCGCGGCGCCAGGCCCAGGCAATGTCGCTGTCCCACCAGCGTTTGAGTGCGGCGCGCATCAGTGAGCCCCTCCGGCGCGAGTCATCCCGGAACGCAAGCGCGGGTCCACGACGAAATAAAGAAGATCGACCACCAGGTTGATCACCACGAACACCAGCGCGATCAGGCACAGGTACGCGGCCATGACCGGCACGTCGGCGAATTGCACCGCCTGGATGAACAGCAGGCCCATGCCCGGCCACTGGAATACGGTTTCCGTCACGATGGCAAACGCGATGATGCCGCCCAGTTGCAAGCCGGTGATGGTGATGACGGGCACCATCGTGTTCTTCAGCGCATGGCCAAAGTGGATGGCGCGGCGCTTCAAGCCCCGTGCGCGGGCGAACTTGATGTAGTCGGACCGCAGCACTTCCAGCATTTCAGATCGCACCAGGCGCAGCACCAATGTCATCTGGAACAACGACAAGGTGATGGACGGCAGGATCAGGTGCTTCCAGCCGGTAGCGGTGAACAGCCCCGACGTCCACCAGCCCACGGCGACGGTATCGCCCCGCCCGTAGCTGGGCAGCCAGCCCAGCTGCACCGAGAACACCAGGATCAACAGGATGCCGATCAGGAAGGTCGGCAGCGACACGCCCAGCAAGGAACCGGCCAGCAGCAGCTGCGAAACCAGGCTGTTGCGCTTGAGCGCGGTGTACACGCCCAGCGGCACGCCCACTACCAGCGCCAGCAAGGCGGCCACCATGGACAGCTCCAGCGTGGCGGGCAGGCGGGACTTCAGCAAGGTGGAAACGGGTTCGCTCTGGCGCAGCGAAATGCCGAAATTGCCCTGCGCGGCGTTGGCCACGAAATGGCCGAATTGAACGATGGCGGGCTCGTTCAGGCCCAGGCGTTCACGCAGTTCGACGCGCTCGGCATCGGTGGCGTCCTGCCCCAGCATGATGGTGACAGGGTCGCCGACGTATTGAAAAAGCACAAAAGCCAGTAGCGCGACGGTGAGCATCACCGCTACGGCCTGCAACAGGCGGCGCAGTATGAAAGCAAACATAGGGGAACAACCAAAAACAGACGGCGCGAGCCGGATGGGCTCCGCGCCGTCTGGTTAGCCGGGATCAGTCAACCTTGACCCAGTCGGCAACAAGGCGATTGTCGGCACGGTGGATAACCGTGACGTTCTTGCGCATCGCCCAGGGGATGACCTGGTCATGCAGCGGGATGTGGCCGAAGTCCTTGGCGTGCCCTTGCAGCACGGTGATGATGTCGGCGTCGCGCTTGGCGGGATCGGTCTCGGTCTTGATGCGGTCGATGATGACGTCAAGTTCCTTGTTGCTGTAGCCGCCCAGGTTGTACATGCCGTCCGCGCCTTCGCCCTTGGTGCGGATCAGGTTCTGCAACGAGTACATGGCGTCGAACGTGGGCACGCCCCAGCCGAACAGGTAGGCGCTGGTGTCGAACGATTGCACCTTGGGGAAGTACGTGGAACGCGGCATGGCGTTCATCGTGGCCTTCACGCCCACCTTGGCCCACATGCCGACCACGGCCTGGCAGATGGCTTCGTCGTTGATGTAGCGGTTGTTGGGGCAGTCCAGCGTGAAGTTCAGGGTGCCGTCGTAGCCGGCTTCCTTGAGCAAGGCGCGCGACTTTTCGGGGTCGTACGGCACACGCTTGTGCACCGATTCCGCCCACCCATGCACCTGCGGCGCGATCATTGTGCCGGTGGGCGCGGACAGGCCGCGCATCACGGCGCGCTTGATGGCGTCCACGTCGATGGCGCGGTACAGCGCTTCGCGCACGCGGATGTCCTGGAACGGGTTTTTGCCCTTGATATTCGAATACTGCAATTCCGGACGCTTCTGGTCCAGGCCCAGGTAGATGGTGCGGTATTCGTTGCCTTCGACCACCTTTTGCGCCTGGCGCAAACGCTCCAGATCCTGGGCGGCGGGGTCCAGCACGAAGTCGATTTCGCCGGACAGCAACGCGGCGGTGCGCGTGGCGTTCTGCTTGATCGGCGTGAACACCACCTCGGTCACGTTGCCGACCTTGCCGGCCTTGTTCCACCAGTCCTTGTTTTCTTCAAAGACGGTGCGCACGTCCACTTCGCGCGTCTTCAGCTTGTAGGGGCCGGTGCCGTTGGTATTGCGCGCGCCAAAGGTTTCTTCTTTGTTGACGTAGTCCTGCGGCTTGGCGATGTTGTTCTTTTCGGACCAGGCCTTGTTCATGATGAACACGTTGGTCAGTTGGCGCAGCAGCACCGGGTTGGGCGCCGACGTTTCGATCTCGATGGTCAGGTCGTCGATCTTGCGCGCTTCCTTGATGCCGGTCGTGTAGGCCTTGTAGTTCGACGTGGGCGCCATTGCACGGTGAATCGAGAACACCGCGTCGTCGGCCGTGAAGGCCGCGCCGTCATGGAACTTCACCCCGGGGCGCAGTTTGAAGCGATACAGCGTCGGCGACACCTGTTCCCATTCCGTAGCCAGGCGCGGCACCACCTTGAACGTCTTGTCGTAGTCAACCAGCGGCTCGTAGATGTAGCTGTTGGCGGCGATCGTCATGCCCTCGTTTTGCGAGTGCGGGTCGAACGTAAGGATGTCGCCTTGGGCGGCCCAACGGAAGGTCTTGGCGTGCCCGATCGAGGGCACGGCCACGGCGGCGGCGATCGCGATAGCAATCAAAGTGCGGCGCATAGGGGTTAACTCCTGACATTAGTCTGAATACCGGCGCCGAGTGTGCCTACGCGTATGACCCCAGTCAATTCAGGGTTTATGCGTACCGTGGCCCCTTTTCACAGAGAGCGATCTATTAAGGGACGTATAAGCATGTAACAAAATAGTTGGATCGAACAATGTTCGAGTGCGCGGATGCAACGTCCGCCATCACCGCCGGAATCACCGCCGGAATCACCGCCCGAATCACCGCCCGAATCACCGCCCGAATCACCGCTCACTTATTCCTCGGCGTCGATCGGCAATTCCAGCGGCACATGCTCGGTCATCAACACTTCCAGCATGTCGATCAGCAGCGCCGCCTTTTCTTCGCCGAACGGCGCCAGCACGGCCTTTTGATGCTGCAACGCCTGTTCGCACAGTGCCGCGATCAGATGGGTGCCCTTGGTGGTGATGCACACGCGGGTCTGGCGGCGGTCGGCCCGCACGCCGGTGCGCGCCACCAGCCCCTCGGCTTCCATGCGCTGCACCACTTTGCTTAGCGTGGGTTGCTTGGTGATGGCCAGCACCGCCAGGGTGCCGATGGTTTCGCCGGGGCTGCCTTCCAGGCTGGCCAACACCCGCCATTCCGTCACCGAGAGCCCGGCCGCCTTCACCTGCAGATGAAATTCAGCCGAGATGCGCTGGCTGGCCTGCGCCAGCAGATAAGCCAGATAGCCGTCAACGAAACGGGGGCCGCCCGTGCCGCGACCGGTCAATTGTGTGTCCCGCTGCTTGTCCAACCGCATGTTGCTTTGCTCCCACGCACCGGAATTCATGTTTGGCCGACGGCCGAAAAAACGCATTGCACCACGACGGCGCAAACGCGCGCCATGATGCACGGCAATGCTGTTGCGCAGCACAGGGTATACCCCGAATCGCGACCCGTTTTTGCACCATGGCGGGGCCGAAAACCCGCCATGAAGCTAGAGAACAACCAGTATATACATCCTTGTTTTCGCGTGATATTTTTTGATTTCCATGAAATTTCATCTTTTTTGTTGACAGCTAAAACGTTGACTCCTAAAGTATTTTTCAGACGACAATTTCGTGGCACGACGATGCTGCACGGCAGCAAGGCTTGAGGACCGGTCATCCGGCCCCACCAGGAGTTCGAGATGGCTGAAAGGTCTTTCAAGAAAGAAGTCCAGCAGTTGCGCATCGGCGCCGGCGAAGAGTTTCGCGGCGAGGGCATTCTTGCCGTCACCAAAGCGTTGCTGCAATCGGGCGTGGGCTATGTGGCGGGCTATCAGGGCTCGCCCATTTCGCATTTGATGGATGTGCTGGCCGACGCCAACGACATCCTTCAGGAACTGGGCGTGCACTTCGAGGCCAGCGCCTCGGAAGCCACCGCCGCCGCCACCTTGGCGGCATCGGTCATGTACCCGATACGCGGGGCGGTCACGTGGAAGTCCACCGTGGGCACCAACGTTGCTTCGGACGCGTTGGCCAACCTGGCATCGGGCGGCGTCACCGGCGGCGCGCTGGTCATCGTGGGCGAAGACTACGGCGAAGGCTCGTCCATCATGCAGGAACGCTCACACGCGTTCGCCATGAAGTCGCAGATCTGGCTGCTGGACCCGCGCCCCAACCTGGAAAGCATGGTCAAGGCCGTGGAAGACGGCTTTGAATTGTCGGAAGCCAGCAAGACGCCCGTGATGCTGCAACTGCGCATCCGGGGTTGCCATGTGCATGGCCGCTTCATGGCCAAGGAAAACAAGCGGCCCGCGTTTTCACTGGCCCAGGCGCTGGAAAGCCCGGCGCGCGACACCAGCCGCATCGTGCTGCCGCCCGCGTCCTTCCTGCACGAGCAGGAAAAAATCAAGGATCGCTGGCCCGCAGCCATCCGCTATATCAAAGAACACAAGCTGAATGAGCACTTTGACGGCGACCAGGACGACATCGGCCTGATCCTGCAAGGCGGCCTGTACAACGGCGTGATCCGTTCGCTGCAACTGTTGGGCCTGGCCGATAACTTCGGCAACAGCCGCATTCCGCTGTACGTCATGAACGTGACCTATCCCGTTATCGAAGACGAGGTCACGGAATTCTGCCGGGGCAAGCGCGCGGTGCTGCTGCTGGAAGAAGGCCAGCCGGATTACATCGAACAGAACCTGCACGCCGTGCTGCGCAAGGCGGGTATCGACACGCATCTGTCCGGCAAGGACGTGCTGCCGATGGCTGGGGAATACACCACGCAGGTCATGCGCGACGGCGTGCGCGAGTTCCTGAAGCGCCATCGCCCCGAATCGCTACAGACCCATCCGGCGGTGGCGGTGGATGCGGTGGCCCAGGCCCAGGCCCAGGCCCCCAGCAGCCAACTTGAAATCACCGAAGTCGCCCGCCCAAAGCCCGCCGCCAAGCCCGTCGAGCAGCCCATCACGTTCCACAAGCAGGTGGACGGGCTGGCGTCGGTGGTGCCGCCGCGCCCCGCCGGGTTCTGTACCGGCTGCCCTGAACGACCGATCTTTTCCGCGCTGACGCTGGCACAGGAAAAGCTGGGGCAGCATCACATTTCGTGCGACATCGGCTGCCATCTGTTCTCTATCCTGCCGCCCTTCAACCTGGGCGCCACCACCATGGGCTACGGCCTGGGCGCGTCCAGTGCAGCGGCCTTCAACGTGCCCGCCGCCAAGCGCCCCATTTCCATCATGGGCGACGGCGGCTTCTGGCACAACGGCCTGTCGTCCGGCATCGGCAACGCGGTGTTCAACAAGTACGACGGCGTCATCGTCATCGTTGACAACTTCTATGCGTCGGCGACCGGCGGGCAAGACATTTTGTCGTCACGCGCCGACAACCCCGACCGGTCCACCAACAACCCCATCGATCACGCCGTGCGCGGCGTGGGCGTGAAGTGGGTGCGCACGCTGGACCGCACCTACGACGTGGCCAAGGTGCGCGCCACCATCGAAGAAGCGCTGACCACGGACATCAAGGGTCCGAAGGTCATCATCGCGCAGTCCGAATGCATGTTGAACAAGCAGCGCCGCATCAAGCCGCTATTCAACAAGGCCGTCAAGGAAGGCCGCCGCGTGGTCAAGGAACGCTTTGGTGTGGACCCCGACGTGTGCACGGGCGACCACGCCTGTATCCGACTGTCGGGCTGCCCATCGCTGTCCATCAAGGACAGCGGCGACCCCTTGAAGGAAGACCCGGTAGCCCACGTGGAAAGCAGTTGCGTGGGCTGCGGCAACTGCGGCGAAGTGGCCCATGCCGCCGTGCTGTGCCCGTCTTTCTACCGCGCCGACATCGTGCACAACCCCACCGGCACCGACCGCTTCCTGGCGCGCATGCGCGGCGCCGTGATCGGTTTCCTGCAACGCCGCCGCGCCGCGCGGCTGGCCCAATACGCCCTGTAAGGACTAGCCCTTCATGAACCCGCCGGCAATGCAGCAAGGCAACCCCATCAAGATCGCCATCCTGGCCATGGGCGGCCAGGGCGGCGGCGTCCTGGCCGACTGGATCGTCGACATGGCCGAACACGCCGGCTGGTGGGCGCAAACCACATCGGTGCCCGGCGTGGCGCAGCGCACCGGCGCCACCATCTACTACCTGGAACTGCTGCCCGAAGCGGACGTGGCGCGGGCCGGACGCCCGCCCGCGCTGGCGCTGATGCCCACCCCCGGCGACGTGGACCTGGTCGTGGCCGC
>NZ_JBLVOL010000066.1:25584-82853 GCF_053543755.1 Achromobacter semiaridum
GGCGCCCGCGCCATCCAGCGTGGCCTGGTCACGCCGGAACGCACCGTGCTGTTGTCCTCGTCCCACCGCAGCTACGCCGTCAGCGAAAAGTCCGCGCCCGGCAACGGCATTGCCGACCCCAACAAAGTGCTGGAAGCCGGCCGCGCCGCCGCCAAGCGCTTCCTGTGCTTCGACTTGCAAGACCTGGCCGACCGCGCCGGCAGCGTCATCAGCGCCAGCCTGTTTGGCGCGGTGGCCGGCAGCGGCGCCCTGCCCTTCACGCGCGAAGACTACGAGGCCACGGTGCGCCGCGCGGGCCTGGGCGTGGAAGCCAGCCTGCGCGCCTTTGCGCTGGGCTTTGACGCCGCCCATGCCGCGCCCGCCCAACCCGCGGCCATCGACCTGACGCGCCCCGTGGCCGACGTGCCCGAACGCGCCGCCAGCCCGCGCACGCAGGCGCTGCTGGACACCATCAAACGTGACTTCCCCGCCTGTGCCCAGCCCATGCTGACGGCCGGCGTGCGCCGCCAGCTGGAATTCCAGGACGCCGCCTACGCCGCCGATTACCTGCGCCACATGAAAGCGCTGCGCGATCTGGACGCCCGGCACGGCGGCGACGCCCAAGGCTGGGCCCTGACCTGTGCCGCGGCGCGCTACGTGGCCACCGCCATGGCTTACGACGACGTGATCCGCGTGGCCGACCTAAAAACGCGCGGCACCCGCTTCGAACGCGTCCGCCGTGAAGTGGGCGCGCGCCCCGAACAGCTGGTCATGACCACCGACTACATGCACCCACGCCTGGAAGAAATCTGCGGCACGATGCCCACCCGCATGGGCCGCTGGCTGGAAGGGTCCAAGGCCTTCGGCGGCTTTGTGGAACGCCGCCTGGGCAAAGGCCGCTTGATGCAAAGCGGCACGCTGAGCGGCTTCCTGATGCTGTATTCGCTGGCCGGCATGCGCCGCTTTCGCCGCCGTACGTTGCGACATCAAATCGAATCGGAAGGCTTGCAGCAATGGCTGGACCTGATCGCCCGGCTGGTGCCGCAGGACTATGCACTGGCCGTTGAAACCGTTAACTGCCGGCGCCTGGTCAAGGGCTATAGCGATACGCACGTGCGTGGCGGCGGCAAATACCGGCAGCTGATCGCGGCGGCGGCGCAGTTGGTTGGCCGTCCCGATGCCGCCCAGACGCTTCGCGGGCTGCGCGAAACCGCGCTGGCCAACGAAAGCTGCGCCCCGATGGAACGCCAGATGGCCGAAAAGCTGGCGGCCTGATCCAGATACCCGAATACCGGAATACCGGAACACCGAAAGAGACAAACGCCGTGCAGACACTGAAACTGATCGTCCGGGAAGTCCGGCAAGAATCGCCGTTGATCCGATCGTTCCGGCTGGCGCGCGAGGACGCGGGGCCGCTGCCCGCCTTCGGCCCCGGCGCGCACCTGAAGGTCACCGTGCCCGGTTTGCGGGAACCGCGCTGCTATTCGCTGGTGCAGCTGACGCCGGAGGCCGGCCAGTTCGCGCAGCCCACCGAATACCGGCTGGGCGTACGGCTGGAAGAAACCAGCCAGGGCGGCTCGCGCCACATGCATGCGCTGGCCGAAGGCGACACGCTTAGCGTGGAAGGCCCCAAGAACGATTTTCCGCTGCATGAATCCCCGGCGGGCGACGAACCCGTGGTGCTGATCGCGGGCGGCATCGGCATCACGCCGGTGGCCTCGATGGCCGCCGCCTTGAAAGCCGCCGGCCGCGCCTTCCATCTGCACTACTGTGGCCGCAGCAAGGACCAGCTGGCGTTCCTGGGCGAGCTTGAAGCGCTGGCGGGCGGCCACCTGACCGTACACGCGGATGACGACCCTTCCTGCCGCTTCGACCTGCAAGCGCTGCTGGCTGCCTCCAACCCCCGCCAGCACCTGTACGTGTGCGGCCCCAAGGGATTGATCGACGCCGTCATCGCCGGCGCCAAGGCCCGCCACTGGCCCGACGCCCACATCCACTTCGAGCTCTTCGTCACCGCCGCCGCGCAAGCCGGCGACCAGGCCTTTGAAGTCGAACTGCGCCAGTCCGGCCGCACGCTGACCATTCCGGCCGACAAGACCATCGTCGACGTCATGGAAGAAGAAGGCTGCGACCCGATGTACGACTGCAAGCGCGGCGAATGCGGCGTGTGCCAGGCAACGGTGCTGGAAGGCGAGCCCGATCATCGCGACTACTACCTTTCGGACACCGAGAAGGCCAGCGGCAAGATCATCCAGATTTGCATCTCGCGCGCGAAATCCGCCCGCCTGGTGCTGGACCTGTAACGCTGCCGCCCCGACGACAAGGAAGCGACCATGGCCAAATACCGTGACAACCCCGACGCCATCCGCGCCCTGGTGCGCGACACCGAAGTGCACAAGGACCTGTTCATCGACCAGGAACTGTTCGACCTGGAAATGGAGCGCCTGTACGCCAACACCTGGGTCTACGTCGGCCACGATAGCCAGGTGCCCAACAACGGGGACTACATCACCACCACTGTCGGCAACCAGCCCGTGGTGATGGTGCGCCACAGCGACAAGACCGTGCGCGTGCTGCACAACCGCTGCCCGCACAAAGGCACGATGGTGGCCGGCGACGCCTGCGGCAACACCGGCAAGTTCTTTCGCTGCCCGTACCACGCCTGGACGTTCAAGACCGACGGCAGCCTGCTGTCGATCCCGCTGAAGAAAGGCTACGAGAACACCGGCCTGGAAAACTGCGAAGCCAGCCAGGGCATGGCCGCCGTCAAAGACGTAAAGAATCATCGCGGCTTTGTGTTCTGCCGCCTGAATCCGGAAGGCCAGTCGTTCGAGGATTTCTTCGGCGATTCCTTGTCCACGCTGGACAACATGGTCGACCGCTCGCCCGAGGGCCGGCTGGAAGTGGCCGGCGGCGTGCTGCGCTACATGCACCGCTGCAACTGGAAAATGCTGGTCGATAACCAGACCGACACCTGCCACCCGATGGTGGCGCACGAATCGTCGGCGGGCACGGCCGTGAAGGTCTGGGAGCAAGCGCCCGAAGGCACGCCCAAGCCGATGGCGGTGGAACTGTTCGCGCCCTTTATCTCGCCGTACGAGTTCTTTGAAAACATGGGCATCCGCGTCTGGGAAAACGGCCACGGCCATACCGGCGTGTCGGATTCGATTCACGCGTCGTACTCCGGCGTACCGGGCTACTGGGAATCCATGGTGGCCGCCTACGGCGAGGAACGCGCCAAGCAGATCCTGGGCGACGTGCGCCACAACACCGTGTATTTCCCCAACATCATGGTGAAGGGCCCCATCCAGACGCTGCGCATCTTCAAGCCCCTTGCCGCCGACCGCACACTGGTCGAATCCTGGACATTCCGCCTGGTCGGCGCGCCTGACCTGCTGCTGGAACGCACGCTGATGTACAACCGGCTGATCAACGCGCCCACCTCCGTTGTCGGCCATGACGACCTGGAAATGTACGAACGCGCGCAAGACGGCCTGAACTCCCGCGCCCGCGACTGGGTCAACGTGGGCCGGCTGTATACGCCCGACGAAGCCGGCCAGAAAAACGTCACCACCAACGGCACCAACGAATGGCAGATGCGCAACCAGTACCGCGCATGGGGCCGCTACATGACCGGATCGGAGTCGGTATGAGCGCAAGCGACCGCGAGTTGATCGACTTTGTCTACGCCGAAGCGCGGCTGCTGGACGAGCTGCGCTTTGAAGACTGGCTGAACCTGTACACCGAAGACGGCTATTACTGGATGCCGCTGGCGCATGGCCAGACAGACGCCAAGCTGCACGCGTCCCTGATGTACGAAGACAAGCTGCTGCTGCGCGTGCGCGTGGAGCGGCTGGCGGGCCAGCGCACGTTTTCGCAGCAGCCAAAAAGCCGCTGCCATCACCTGCTGCAAGCGCCCACCGTCGAACACGGCCACCCCGATGCCGCGCCCGAAGAAGGCCGGCATGTGGTGCGCACCGCCTTTCACTATGTTGAAACGCGCCAGGACATGCAGACGCTGTACGCCGGCTGGGCCACGCACCACCTGGTGGAACAGGACGGCGCACTGCGCATCCGTTTGAAGCGCGTTGACCTGGTCAACTGCGACGCCGCCTTCGGCAACATCCAATTGTTCATGTAGGAGCGGCTTGTGAGCACCACTGTCCACCAGGCATTCGCCGACACCGCTTCGCGCTACGGCGCGCAGCCCTTCCTGTGCATCCTGCCGGAAACGGCAAGCGTCTATGGCATAACCGCCGGCGAACTATCGTATGGCCGCGCGGCCGACGCGATTGAAACGCTACGCGCCGCCTATGTGGCGGCGGGCTACGGCCACGGCCACCGCGTGGGGCTGCTGCTGGAAAATCGCCCTGCCTTCTTCCTGCATTGGTTCGCCTTGAACGCGCTGGGCGTGTCCGTCGTGCCGATCAACCCGGACCTGCGCGCGGCCGAACTTGAATACCTGACCGGCCATTCCGAGATCGCCCTGGCCGTTGCCCTGCCCCACCGCCACGCCGACCTGCTGGCCGCCGCCGAACGCGCCGGCCGCCCCTTGCGCGTGATGGGCCCCGACGACGCACCGCCGCCCGCGCCCTTCACCGCGCCGCTGGCCGACACCGCGCCCACCGAACTGACGGAATGCGCCCTGCTGTACACATCCGGCACCACCGGCCGGCCCAAGGGCTGCATCCTGCCCAACCGCTATTTCCTGCACGCGGGCGGCTGGTATGCGCGCATCGGCGGGCTGGCAACGCTGCGCCCCGGCCAGGAACGCATGCTGACGCCGCTACCCCTGGTGCACATGAACGCCATGGCGTATTCGGCCATGGCCATGGTGCTGACCGGCGGCTGCCTGATTCCGCTTGACCGCTTCCACCCCAAGACGTGGTGGGACAGCGTGCGCGACTCCGGCGCCACCGTGTTGCATTACCTGGGCGTGATGCCCGCTATTCTGATGAAGGCGCCGCCGTCCGACCGCGACCTGCAACCGGCCATCCGCTTCGGCTTCGGCGCGGGCGTGGACCGCAAGCTGCATGCGCCGTTCGAAGCGCGCTTCGGCTTCCCCCTGCTGGAAGCCTGGGCCATGACCGAAACCGGCGCGGGCGCCGTCATCATCGCCAACCAGGAACCGCGCCACGTCGGCACCAGCAGCTTCGGCCGCGAAGAAGACGACGTGCAGGTGCGCATCGTGACCGACGCGGGCCAGCCCGCCGCCGTGGGGGAACCCGGTGAACTGCTGGTGCGGCACGCCGGCGACGACCCCCGCTACGGCTTCTTCGCCGGCTATCTGAAAGACGAGGCCGCCACCGACGAGGCCTGGCAAGACGGCTGGTTCCATACCGGCGACATCGTGCGCCGCGAAGCCGACGGCGCACTGCGCTTTGTGGACCGCAAGAAAAACGTGATCCGCCGCAGCGGCGAGAACATCTCGGCCGTGGAAGTGGAAAGCGTGCTGATGCAGCACCCGCTGGTCAAGGCCGTGGCCGTGGCCGCCGTGCCCGACCCGGTGCGCGGCGACGAAGTGCTGGCCTGCGTCGTGGCCGACGCCCTGCCCGCCGATGACGCCGCCATGGCCGATGCCGCGCGCGATATCGTGCAGTGGTGCCTGCAACAGCTGGCCTATTACAAAGCGCCCGGCTATGTGGCCTTTGTGGACAGCCTGCCGCTGACCACCACCAACAAGATCCAGCGCGGCGAAATGAAAACGCTGGCGCCGACCCTGCCCGGCACGGCGCGCTGCATTGACACCAACGCCATGAAAAAGCGCCAGGAGCCCGCCCGATGAGCCGCCTGGGCTATGACGGCATCGTGGCGGCCCTGCCCGTCACCATTCCGTACGAACGCTATTCCACGCACGCTGCCCACTGGTGGCTGGGTCGCGCGCTAGGCGCGCTGATCCGGCAATCCGGCGTGGCCAAGACCGATGTCGATGGCCTGTGCGTGTCCAGCTTCACCTTGGCGCCGGACACCGCCGTCGGCCTGGTCCAGCACCTGGGCATGAGCCCGCGCTGGCTGGATCACATTCCCATGGGCGGCGCCAGCGGCGTGGCCGCCCTGCGCCGCGCGGCCCGCGCGGTGCAGGCGCGCGACGCGAACATCGTCGCCTGCATCGCGGGTGACACCAACCACGTGGACTCGTTCCGCAATACCGTCAGCCAGTTCTCGCGCTTTGCGCAAGACGCCGTCTACCCCTATGGCGCGGGCGGTCCGAACGCCAGCTTCGCGCTGCTGACGGCGCACTACATGCGCACCACCGGCGCCACGCGCGAGGATTTCGGCAAGCTGTGCGTGGCGCAGCGCGACAACGCCTTGCGCTACCCGCACGCGCTGATGAAAAAGCCGCTGAGCCTGCAACAGTACCTGGACGCGCGTGTCATCACCGACCCCATCCATCTGTTCGACTGTGTGATGCCCTGCGCGGGCGCCGATGCCTTCCTGGTCATGCGTGAAGAGCAGGCCCGCGCCTTGAACCTGCCCTTTGCCCGCATCCTGTCCACCATCGAGCGCCACAACGCCTGGATCGAGGACCCCATCCAGACGCGCGGCGGCTGGACCATGGACGTGGACGAACTGTACGGCCTGGCCAATGCCACGCCGGCCGACATGGACTTCCTGCAAGCCTATGACGACTACCCCGTCATCAACCTGATGCAGATCGAAGACCTGGGCTTTTGCAACAAGGGCGACGCGCCGGCGTTCATCCGCGCTCACACCTTCACCGTGGACGGCAGCTTTCCCTTCAACACCAACGGCGGCCAACTGTCCGTGGGTCAGGCGGGCGCGGCCGGTGGCTACCTGGGCATGGTCGAAGCGCTGCGGCAATTGACCGGCACGGCGGGCGGTACGCAAGTGGCCGACGCGCGCCTGGGCATGGTCAGCGGTTTCGGCATGATCAATTACGACCGCGGCCTGTGCACCGCCGCAGCCATCCTGGCAAGGAGCGACGCATGACCGAGCCGCTAGCCAAGCCGCCCCGGAAGAACCCCGTTGCGCGCACCCGCCAGCCCACGCTGCCGCCCGGCTCGCGCAGCCGCGCGGCGCTGGGCCTGACGGCCGCCGCCGCCGAAGGCCGCTTTGATTTGCAGACCTGCGCCGATTGCGGCGCGGTGCAGTATCCGCCGCGCGAAGTGTGCGGCCACTGCCTGTCCGAACACCTGCCCTGGCGGCCGGCCGACCCTAACGGCACGTTGCTGGTCAGCACCACGCTGCATCACAGCAACGACCTGTACTTCCGCGAACGCCTGCCGTGGCGCGTGGGCACGGTGGTGATGGATGCCGGCCCCTCCGTGGTTGCGCACGTGCACCAGGACTGCGCCGACGGCGCCCGCGTGCGGCTGGCGCTGAAGCTGGACCGCAGCGGCCAAGCCGTGATGATCGCCCTGCCTGAAAGGAATACGCCCAACATGGAAGACGACAAGACTCTGCGCGAAACCTCGTGCGACCCGAAGTTCCGCCGCGCGCTGGTCACCGACGGCAAATCGGCGGTGGGCCAGGCCGTGGCGCGCGCGCTGCTGGACGCGGGCTGCCCCACGGTGTTCCTGGGCGATGCGCAAGCCTGGAAGCGCGACGCCGCCTTCGACGCGCTGGCACAAGACCCGCGCGTGCAATCGGTGGCCTTGGACGTGACCGATTCCAATTCCGTCGACCGCCTGGCGGCGTCCATCGGCGGCAAGGTGGAAATCCTGGTGAACACGGCCGACCTGGAACGCGAAGGCGGCCTGCTTGACCGCAAGGACGTCAACACGGCGCGCGACGCCATGGACGTGAACGTGCTGGGGCTGATGCGCCTGGCGCAGAGCTTCGGCCCCGCCCTGTGCGGCCGCGCCGCCGACGGCGTCAACAACGCCACCGCCTGGGTCAACGTGCTGTCCATCTACGCGCACATGAACCTGCCGTCGCGCGGCATGTGGTCGGCATCGAAAGCCGCCGCCTTGTCGCTGGCGCAATGCCTGCGCGCGGAAATGCGCGGCGCCGGCGTGCGTGTGGTGAACGTGTTTCCCGGCCCGGTCGATCACGAATGGGAACAGCGCACGCCGCCGCCCCGCGTCGCGCCCGCCGCCATCGCCGCCGCCATCGTGCGCGCGCTGAGGGACGGCGTGGAAGACGTGTATGTAGGCGACGTGGCGCAGGAATTCCGCGTCCGGCTGGCCGACAACCCGAAGGGGCTGGAACGCGAGCTGGGCGCCTAGGCGCGCCCGCCACGATCCCGCCGCCTCGCCCAAGACAACGCCCCAGATTCCCTCCGGCGCATCGCAACGCGACGCGCCCACACCCAGGAGCCGCAGCATGAGCCAGAACATTCTTGCCCAATTCATGACGGAACTTGTCACCGGCCGCATCGGCCTGGTGGACTTGACCGAGACGCTGACGCCGGAATTTCCCACCATCGTCCTGCCGCCGGAATTCGGCCAGGCGTGGCCTTTCCGCATGGAAGAAATCTCGCGCTATGACGAGCGTGGCCCGGCTTGGTACTGGAACAACTTTTCGTGTTCCGAACACACCGGCACGCACTTCGACGCGCCCGCCCACTGGGTCAGCGGCAAGGATCAGCCCGACAACACGGTCGACACGATTCCCATCGACGCCTTCATCGCCAGCGCATGCGTCATCGACTGTTCCTCCGAGGCCCGCGACAACCCCGACTTTCTGCTGACCATCGACGTCGTCAAGGCCTGGGAGGAAAAGCACGGCCGCATCCCCGCGCGTTCGTGGGTGTTGATGCGCACCGACTGGTCCAAGCGCGCCAAGCCCGTTGAATACCTGAACATGCAGGAAGACGGCGCGCATTCGCCCGGCCCCGACGCCGATGTGGTGCCGTGGCTGATCAAGGAACGCGACGTGCATGGTTTCGGCACGGAATCGGTGGGCACCGATGCGGGGCAGGCCCACCACCTGAACCCGCCCTACCCCTGCCACTACTACATGCACGGCAATAACCGCTACGGCCTGCAATGCCTGACCAACCTGGACCAGTTGCCGCCCACCGGCGCCGTGATTTTCTCGGCCCCGCTGAAGATCCGCAGCGGCTCGGGCAGCCCGCTGCGCGTGCTGGCGCTGGCGCCCCGCGCCTGAGCCCCGCCGGACCTGGCCTATACGGCAACCCAACCAAGGACACGCATGACACCACAACACGTAGCGCTGGTCACCGGCGGCAGCGCCGGCATAGGCGCCGAGATCTGCCGCAGCATGCTGGACGCCGGCTATGAAGTGATTTCGATGGCGCGCCGCGCGGCGGACTTCAGCCACCCGCGCCTGCACAACATGCAGGTGGACCTGCTGGATGCGGACGCCACGGCGCAGGCCGGCCAGGAAGCCGCGTCCCGATTTCCGATCAGCCACGTTATCCACAACGCGGGCGTGATCTGGCCCAACCTGCTGCCGCAAGTCACGCAGGAAGAACTGCACGGTCTGACGCAGATTCACCTGGGCGCCGCGATCAGCCTGGTGCAGGCAGCGCTGCCCGGCATGCAGGAACGCCATTTCGGCCGCATCGTGATGATGTCCTCGCGCGGCGCATTGGGCCTGCCCACGCGCACCGCCTATTCGGCCACCAAGGCCGGCATGGTCGGCATGGCGCGCACCTGGTCGCTGGAACTGGCGCCCCATGGCATCACGGTCAACGTGGTGGCGCCCGGCCCGATCCAGACGGACATGTTCTACGAGGTGATCGAGCCCGGCAGCGAACGCGAAAAGCAGCTGGCCAACGGCATTCCGGTCAAGCGCCTGGGCCGCTCCGACGACGTGGCGCGCGCCGTGATGTTCTTCGCCGACCCGGCCAACAGCTTCGTGACCGGCCAGACGCTGTTCGTCTGCGGCGGCGCCAGCGTCAGTTCCATCACCATCTAGCGGTCGTTGCGCCATGCATGCTTCGGGTTTTGACGGATAGGTAAGCACCAAGAGCCCGTCTACAGTGCTGATCCTTGCAGGTTAGAAATTTTAAGCAACAAGTAATTCTGCGATTCCCAAGATTTTCGCTGTTCCCGTTTTCTCCGCTTTTCAGCTGCACCCCCACCCTGCTCCCTATCCGGAGGTTTTGCCATGCTGTCGAAGAAGCTCCCCCTGGCCGCGGCCGCTGCCGTTGCCGCCCTGTTCGCCCTGCCCGCGTTGGCCCAAGTGAAGGTCGGCGTCGTCACCTCGTCCACGGGCCCGACCGCGCTGGTCGGCATTCCCCAGAAGAACACCGTGCCGCTGTTGCCCAAGAAAATCGGCGACCTGACGGTGGAATACATTTCGCTGGACGACGCCAGCGATTCCACCAACTCGGTGACGGCGTTCAAGAAGCTGATTTCTGAGCAGAACGTGGACGCGCTGATCGGCCCGTCGGGGTCGCCCAACGCCATGGGCGTGATCCAGTTTGCCGCCGAGGCCGGCGTGCCGATGCTGGCGCCGGTGGGCACGGCGGCCGTGGTGCTGCCGATGAACGAGCAAAAGAAGTGGGTGTTCAAGACCACGCAGAACGACGACATCATCGCGCGCGCGCTGGTCGACCACATGGCCAAGACCGGCATCAAGACGGTGGGCTTCATCGGCCTGAACGATCCGTATGGCGAGAATTGGTACAAGGTCTTCTCGGGCCTGGCCACCGAGAAAGGCATCAAGATCACCGCCAACGAGCGCTATCTGCGCTTTGACAGTTCGGTCACGGGCCAAGCCTTGAAGATCCTGGCCGCCAAGCCGGACGCCGTGCTGGTGGCCGCCCCCGGCGCCGCCAGCGTGCTGCCGCAGACGACGCTGTTCGATCAGGGCTACAAGGGCAAGTTCTACCAGACCCACGGCGCGGCGCTGCCCGACTTCCTGAAACTGGGCGGCAAGAAGGTCGAAGGCACGGTGCTGGCCGCCAGCCTGATGCTGGTGCTGCCGGAAATGCCGGACAGCAACCCGTCCAAGAAAGTCGCCACCGACTACATCGCCGCGTACGAAAAGCTGAACGGTTCCAAGCCCGCCACCTTCGGCGCCAACGTCTACGACGCCGGCCTGCTGCTGGAAAAGGCCGTGCCGATTGCCGAGAAGGCCGGCAAGCCGGGCACCAAGGAATTCCGCAGCGCCTTGCGCGATGCGCTGGAACAGACCAAGGAGCTGGTGGGCACGCAAGGCGTCTACAACATGAGCGCGGCCGACCACAGCGGTTTCGATGATCGCGGCCGCGAGCTCATCACCGTCAAGGACGGCAACTGGACGCTGGTGAAGTAACGGCCTGGACCTTTTCGCATGAATGCTCAGATCGCCTTGATACTCGGGCAGGACGGCATCACCAACGGCGCTATCTATGCGTTGCTGGCGTTGTCGATCCTGCTGGTTTTTACCGTTACCCGCGTGCTGTTCATCCCCCAGGGCGAGTTTGTCGCCTTTGGCGCGCTGACCATGGCGGCCATCCAGGCCGGCAAGCCCGTGCTGCTGGTGTGGCTGCTGCTGGCCTTTGCGCTGGCCGAAGCCGTGGCCGACCTGATGGCGCGGGCCAAGCGCCCGGGCCGCTCGCGTGGGCTTTGGCGCATCGCGGCCAAGGCGATCTACCCGCTGATCCTGGCGGGGCTGTTGTACCAACTGCCGCTGGCGCAGCTGCCGATGGCCGTGCAGGCGCTGTTGACGCTGCTGCTGGTGGTGCCGATGGGGCCGCAGCTGTATCGGCTGTTCTATCAGCCGATTGCCTCGGCGTCCACGCTGGTGCTGCTGATCGTGTCCATTGCCGTGCACCTGGCGCTGGTGGGCCTGGGCCTGCTGGCGTTCGGCGCCGAGGGCGCGCGCACCGCGCCGTTTTCCGACGCCAGCCTGGCGCTGGGCCCCATCAACGTCAACAGCCAGGCGCTCTGGGTGGTGGCGGTGTCGGTGGTGCTGATCGTGGTGCTGTACCAGTTCTTTGAACGGTCGATGTACGGCAAGGCGCTGCGCGCCGCGGCGTTCAACCGGCTGGGCGCGCGGCTGATGGGCATTTCACCCGTCTTCGCCGGCCGCGCCACCTTCTTTCTTGCCGCGCTGATCGGCACGGTGTCGGGGATTCTCATCGCCCCCATCACCACCATGTATTTCGATTCCGGCTTCATGGTCAGCCTGAAGGGCTTCGTGGGCGCCATCATCGGCGGCCTGGTCAGCTACCCCTTGGCGGCGGCCGGCGCGGTGCTGGTTGGGTTGATCGAAGCGTTCTCGTCGTTCTGGGCCAGCGCGTACAAGGAAATCATCGTATTCACGCTGATCATTCCCGTGCTGCTCTGGCGCTCGTTGAAAAGCCATCACGTCGAGGAAGAAGACGAATGAACCCCCGCATCATCCTCGTCGCGTTCCTGGCGCTGCTGGCGCTGGGGCCGCTGGCCCTGCCGCCGTTCTATATCACGCTGCTGAACTACATCGGCCTGTACGCGCTGGTGGCGCTGGGCCTGGTGCTGTTGACCGGCGTGGGCGGCCTGACCAGCTTCGGCCAGGCTGCCTTCGTGGGCGTGGGCGCCTACACCACGGCGCTGCTGACCACCCGCGCCGACACGCTGCCGTCGTGGCTGGCCTGGCTGGGCGCCTCGCCCTGGCTGACGCTGCTGGCCGGCCTGTTGCTGACGCTGGTCATCGCCTACCTGCTGGGCGCGATCACGCTGAAGCTGTCTGGCCACTTCCTGCCGCTGGGTACCATCGCCTGGGGCCTGTCGCTGTACTTTGCGTTCGGCTCGGTGGAAGGGTTGGGCGGCCATACCGGCATCCCGGACATCCCGGCCATCAACCTGTTCGGCTGGACGCTGAACCAGGGCGGCAACATCTATTACCTGATCTGGGCGTTTCTGATGGTGGCCGTCTGGTCCACGCAGAACCTGCTGGATTCGCGCGAAGGCCGCGCCATCCGCGCGCTGAAAGGGGGCCGCGTCATGGCCGAATCCATGGGCGTGAACACGGCGCGCTCGCGCATGGTGATCTTCATCATCGCGGCGTTGCAAGCCTGCGCGTCCGGCTGGCTGTACGCGCACATGCAGCGCTTCGTGAACCCGAATCCGTTCGGACTGCAAATGGGTATCGAATACCTGTTCATGACGGTGATCGGCGGCGCGGGCCAGGTCTGGGGCGCGTTGGTGGGCGCCGGCGTGTTCACGGTGGCCAAACAATGGTTGCAAGACTGGTTGCCTAAGGTACTGGGGCAGACGGGCAACTTTGAAGTCATCGTGTTCGGCTTCGGCATGGTGCTGTTGCTGCACCGCGCACGCAGCGGCCTGTGGCCGGTGCTGACGCGCTGGGTCCGCGTGAAGAAAGCGGTGCGCCGCGTGGACATGAACGCCGAGCCCCTGCCGCGCAAGCCCATGCCGGCGCGCGGCGAGGTGGTGCTGAAAGCGGTGGACGTGACGCGCAAGTTCGGCGGCCTGGTCGCCAACAATGCCATGAACCTGGAGATACGCGCTGGTGAGATCCTGGCGCTGATCGGCCCCAACGGCGCCGGCAAGAGCACGATGTTCAACCAGATTTCGGGCGTGGACACGCCCACCTCGGGCCAGGTCACGCTGCTGGGGCAATCGGTGGCGGGCGCCGGTGCGCGCAATATTGCACGCCTGGGCCTGTCGCGCACGTTCCAGCATGTGCGCCTGCTGGGCCGCATGAGCGTGCTGGAAAACGTGGCCATCGGCGCGCATCTGCGCGGCCATCGTGGCGTGCTCCCGGCTGCCTGGCGCCTGGACCGGGCCGAGGAAGCGCGCCTGCTGGCCGAGGCCGCGCGGCAGGTCGAACGCGTGGGGCTGGGCAAGCACCTGCACGACGAAGCTGGATCGCTGGCTTTGGGGCAGCAGCGCATTCTTGAAATCGCGCGGGCGCTGGCGTCGGACCCTTGCATCCTGCTGCTGGACGAGCCGGCCGCCGGGCTGCGCTATCAGGAAAAATGCGAACTGGCCGAGCTGCTGAAGAAGCTGCGTTCGGAAGGCATGGCCATCTTGCTGGTCGAGCACGACATGGACTTCGTGATGGGCTTGGTGGATCGCGTTGTGGTCATGGACTTCGGCGAAAAAATCGCCGAGGGTCTGCCGGCCGAGATCCAGCACAACCCCGCGGTGCTTGAAGCCTATCTGGGCGGAGTGGAATGATGAGCACGAATCTGCTGGAAGTGCGCGACTTGCGCGTGGCGTACGACAAGGTCGAAGCGGTGTCGGGCGTGAGCCTGACGGTGGGCGAAGGCCAGATCGTGACCGTGATCGGGCCCAACGGCGCGGGCAAGACCACCTTGCTGTCGGCCATCATGGGCGTGCTGCCCTGCACGGGCCAGATCGTGTTTGGCGGGAAGCAGCAAGCGCACGCCGAGATCGAGGAAATGGTGGCGGCCGGCATGAACCTGGTGCCCGAAAAGCGCGAGCTGTTTTCTGAAATGACGGTGCACGACAACCTGATGCTGGGTGGTTTTCACCGTTTTCGCACAGGCTTGCGCGACCAGGACAAGACGCTGGCCGAGGTCTACGAGCTGTTCCCGCGCCTGAAGGAACGCCATGCGCAACTGGCCGGCACGCTGTCGGGCGGTGAACGCCAGATGCTGGCCGTGGGACGCGCGTTGATGGCCAAGCCGCGCCTGCTGATGCTGGACGAACCCAGCCTGGGGCTGGCGCCGCGCATCGTGCGTGAAGTGTTCAAGATCGTGGCGCGGCTGCGCGAGATGGGCGTGTCGATCCTGCTGATCGAACAGAACGCCCGCGCGGCGCTGCAAGTGGCCGACTACGCCTACGTGCTGGAAACGGGCGCCGTCACGCTGGAAGGCCCTGCCGCAGAGGTTGCGGTGGACCCGCGCGTGGTCGAGGTGTATCTGGGCCTGGGGCATGGCGCAACCGCGCCTGTCGTGCCCGCCGCCCCCACGGCGGCCTAGGCCACGCCGCGGCGCCGGTCCCGCCGGTACAGGGCATAGCCCACCGGCCACATCGCCGCCACCATGAAGGTCGCCATGGGGTTGGTCAGGCGATAGGCGCCCACTGCCGTGGGCACGCCGGAATGCTTCAGGTGCAGCCGAAAGCGCGTGTAGCGCGCGGCCGCCATGATGAATTCGCGCGGCCGGTAGCGGAAGAATTCCAGGTGATGTTGCAGCATGTCCCAGGCCAGCAGGTACAGGCCCTGGGCGTTGTTGCTGACTGACACCGCGCCCTGGGACAAGCCGCCCGGGGTGTCGTGGTACGTGCGCACCACGCGGTTGATGAAGCGGCTGAGATAGCCCGCGCGCGCAATCGCCCACCACACCAGGCTTTCCGGCACGAAGCCGGCCACGTCTTCAGGGAAGGGATATTTGCGCAGGATGTCGGTGCGCATACAGCCGAACTTCTCGCCCTTGATGCGATAGCGGAAGTACACGTCCACGGCGGTGCTGTCGAACACGTCTTGTGGATAGCGGTCGCCGACGATGCTGCCATTGGGCCGCGCGCACAGCCCCGTCACCGCCACATAGGAATCGCGGCGCGCGGGCGGGATGGCGTCCCAGGCTTCCTTGAAGATGGCCAGCGCATCGGGCGGCATTTCGTCGTCGCTGTCCAGTCCGACGATCATCTGGCCGTGGGCCTCGCGCACGCCCCGATTGAAGGCGGTTTTCTTGTGCTGGTTGTTCTGCCAGATGTAGCGGATGGGAAAATCCGCGCGCGTCTGCCAGTCCAGGATGGATTCGTGGGTGTTGTCGGTGGAGCCGTCGTCCACCACCACCCATTCGAAGTCCCTGAATGTCTGCCGGGAAAGAGATTCGTACACCCGGTGCAGCGTACCCGCCCGGTTGTAGGTGGGCGTCAGAACGGTGAAAAACGTTGGTGTATCGGTCATGCCTGCTATGCCCCTTTGCGATCTCCGTGCCACCGCTGCGGTCTTGGTCTGTCTGTTTTCGCCTGAAGTGTAGGGGATATGCCAACGTGAACCGATGCCACGGCATTCAAATTTGCAATCAAATCTGTCAACCCATGCGCTTTTTAGGCAATATCGCGCGGTTGTGGCGCGGCGTTGGCGGATTTATCGCGATCTTTTGACCAAGCGCTGCCGTGCGCGCTTGGCGTAAACTCGTGCGGCCAAATCCGGAACGCCTATGGAAGCTTCGACCGTCCAGCTCAATGACATTGCCTTGTTTGTAGAGGTCGCCAAGCGCAAGAGCTTCAGCATGGCCGCGCGCGCGCTGGACATGCCCACCTCCACGCTGTCGCGGCGCATCAACGAACTGGAACGCGCGATCGGCTTGCGGCTGATCAACCGCAACACCCGGCGGCTGGACCTGACCGAAGCAGGCGCCGCCTATATGCGCCGCTGCCAGGGCCTGATCGACGAAGCCCGGCTGGCGCACGAGCAGCTGCTGTCGCTATCCGGCGGCCCGTCGGGCAACCTGCGGGTGTCGATGCCGTACAGCCTGGCCATGTGGCTGCTGCCGGAAACCATCAAGGACTTCACCGACCAGTACCCCGACGTCGAATGCGAATTCGACCTGAGCATGATGACGGCGTCCGACGCGCAAGGCACGCCGTTCGACGTGGTGCTGCGGTTTGGCCGCGATGGGGATATTTCGCCGACGACGCTTGATTCCGGCAACGGCAATGGCAACGGCGGCGACGCGGGGCGTCCGGTGGGCGCCGTGGTGCAGGAACTGGTGTCCCTGGACAACTACCTGTACGCGTCCGAGCGCTACCTGCAACGCCATGGCGAACCCAGGACACCGCGGGAATTGACGCAACACCAGTGCCTGCGCACCACGATCGACGACGCGCATTCGTACTGGACGCTGCACGACGGCACGGTCAGTGAAGTGGTGCCGGTCAGCGGGCATCTGGCGGCCAACAACATGAGCATCGCGGGCACGCTTGCCGGCCTGGACCTGGCGATCACGCGCATGCCGAACTGCCTGGCGCTGGACCCGATCATCAAGCGCAATTCGCTACGCCGCGTGCTGCCGGGCTGGTCGGTGGACCCGATCTCGATCTACGCGGTGTACCCGTCAAGCATTCAACCAGCCAAGACGCGCGCGTTCATGGACTTCATCAAGCCCAAGCTTGGCCCTGCGCCTGCATCGGACCTTGCCGCTGCATCGGACCCTACATAAAAAAATCCCCGCAAGGCACGAAGCCCTGCGGGGATTTTTCAGATCCAGAACGTCGATTAGACGCGCTTGATCTTTTCCAGCATCTTGAAAACACCCTTGGGCGACTTGACGAACAAGCGCTTGAAGGCCTTGCCCAAGCAACGGCGTTCCAGGGTGTTACGACGCACGCGTTTGCGTTCAGCCATGTTGATTCTCCTGTTGAATTTGCGGAAAAAAAGTCACCGCACAACCGGGGATCAGGCTGGCGGAAAAAATTTGGATAACTTGGCATTTTAGCCTGAAATTTCCGGCCCGCGCCAATGGTGGATGTTTGGGGCACGTTGGGACGCGACGAGATCCGTCCCCGAATCAGCCCAAACCGCATCAACCGCCTTCGCCCGTGCTACCGCCCCTCAGGCTTGCCGCACCGCCGCCGCGCCCTGCCCCGCCAGCGACGCCAGGCGTTCCCGAACCTGTTCGGCGCGCGGCAGCGGGTCCACCGCGCCATAGCCCAGCGTGGACAATGCAGCCGCCGCGTTGGCATAGCGCACCGCCTCTTCCCAACTATCGCCCTGGCAGCGGCGTGCCAGCAGGCTGCCGGCAAAGCAGTCGCCCGCCCCGGTGGCGTCCACGGCGTCCACGCGCAGGGCGGCCATCGGCGTGCGGGTCTTGCCGTCGTCGATGATGGAGCCGTCCTTGCCCAGTTTCAGCACGACCACGCCGCTCGCGCCGCCGTCGCGGATCCAGTCCAGCGTGCGTTCGGGGTCGTCATTGCCCGTCAGGTGCTGCATGTCGTCCATGCTGGGCAGGAACAGATCGGCCTGCCGCATCGTTTCGCGCAGGATGGCGCGGGCGCGATCCACGGGCCACAGACGCAGGCGCAAGTTCGAATCCAGGCTGATCTGGGTGCCCGCCGCCCTGGCCCGTTGCATGGCCGCAAATACCGTGTCGCAGGCGCTGGTGCTGATCGCCATGCTGATGCCCGACACATGCAGGAAGCGGCTGCGTTCGATCAGCCCGCTGTCCAGCAGGGCCGGCGTCATCTGACTGGCGGCCGAGCCCCGGCGCAGGTAGCTGAACGCATGGCCGTCGGGGCCGTGCTGCACGAAATACAGGCCGGTGTGCGCGTCGTCGTCATGCTGCACGCCGGACGTGTCCAGGCCTTCCGCCTGCCACAGGTCCAGGAACTGCGCGCCGAAGGCGTCGTTGCCCACCCGGGTCAGATAGGCGCAGCGCGCGCCTTGCCGGGCCGCCGCGATGGCCGCGTTGGAGGTATCGCCGCCAAAGCCTTGCAGGTATTGAAGCTGGCCCTTGTGGGTCTGGTTCAGTTCGATCAGCGGTTCGCCCAGCGCGACGATATCGAAGTCGAAGTCAGCCATGGGAAGCCTCCAGGGTGCGGGTGATCTGTGCCACCAGCGCGGCCGTATCGCGCGCGGCGAAGGCCGCCTTGTCATACAGGTTGCTGCCAATGCCGACCAGGCCGGCGCCGGCCGCGAAATACGTGCCCATGTTTTCCTGCGTGACGCCGCCCGTGGGGCAGAAGATGGTGTCGGGAAACACGGATTTCAGTGCGGCCAGATGCTTGGGGCCGCCCGTGTCGGCCGGAAAAACCTTCACCACGTCTACGCCCGCGCGCCGCGCCGCCAACACTTCGGTGGGGGTGAAGGCGCCCAACAGGCACAGGGCGTCAGCCGCATGGGCCATGTCGACAATATCGGTGGCCAGGCCCGGCGACACCAGGAAATCGGCCCCCGCCACCAGCGCTTCGCGCGCCTGGGTGTCATCCAGCACGGTGCCTACGCCCAACAGCAGGCTGGGGCCGTGCTTGTCACGCAGCGCGCGCACCAGGTCGGTCACGCCGGGAATCGTCCAGGTCAATTCCAGGGTGCGGCAACCGGCCGCCACCGCCACTTCGGCGGCATAGGCGGCGGTGGCGGCGTCGGTATAGCGCAGCACGGGCACGACCCGGGCCGCCAGCAAGGCGGATAGCTTGGACGCGAGGGGAGCGGATGCGGTCATGGGATTCCTCTAAGGCTGACGGTCAGGCGCCGCCGGTGGACACCGGCAACACGGCAAGTTTGGCCACGGCGGCATCGCGCAGCCGCAGCAAGGGGTCGATATAAGCGGATTGCGGGTCGTCTTGGCGCCGGAACAGCAGGGTGCTGACGCTGACGCCCGCCACCGGCCGGCCGGCCGCGTCGCACAGCGCCACGCCATAGCAGACGATACCGGCTTCGTTTTCTTCGTCGTCCATGGCGTAGCCCCGGCCTCGCGCTTCGTCCAGCACGGCGCGCAGCGCCGGCAGGCTGGTGACGGTGCCCGGCATGCGCGCCGGCAGGGGCAGGCCGCGCAGCAATTGTTCGCGGGCACCCTCGTCCAGCGCGGCCAGATAGGCCTTGCCCACCGCGCTGGAATGCAGCGCCACGGACGCGCCCACGCGCGAGACCATGCGAACGGGCCCCGGGCTTTCCAGTTTGTCGATATAGATCATTTCGTGGCCCGCCGGCACGGCCAGGTGAACCGTTTCGCCGGTGGCATCGCGCAGGGCTTGCAGGGCGGGCGCCAGTGCGGCGCGCAGGTCAAACCGCGACCACGCCCGGCTGGCCAGCGACATCAGCCGCGTGCCCAGCCGATAGGCGCCGCCCGTTTCGGCCACCATGCCCTGCTCGGCCAGCGCGGCCACGATGCGGTAGACGGTGGGACGGGGATAACCGCAAACGCGCGCCAGCGCGGCGGCCGTGGGCGGCTCGGGCGCGTCGGCAACGGCTTGCAGCACGGCCATGAATTTCCCGAACGCGGCAGCGCCCGCGACCTTGGTTTCCGACAAGAACATCCCCAGATAAGACGAATGCGCCGTTCTTGGACGGCACATGGAACGGCGTAGACCTTCAACTTAGAAATTCGAAGAAGTCCTAAGAACGCCACAGATTCGAAATGCAGGCAGCGCGGATTTCAGACGAATCTGCGATACTGTTTATTTGTACAGCTAGACCGCCTGGCGGTGTCCATAATGTGGACAGCCGCATCACAATATAGGCAATTATTCCATATCGCCGCGCTTGGAACCAGCGATGGGTTATCGCTCGGGCAGGCGGCTTCCTCAGGCTACGATACCGTCCATGAGCTCCCAAATCCGCATCGTTGGCGCACGCCAGAACAACCTTAAAAACCTGGACCTGACCCTCGCCACCGGCGAATTGGTCGTTGTGACCGGCGTGTCGGGGTCCGGCAAAAGTTCGCTGGCTTTCGACACCCTGTACGCCGAGGGCCAACGGCGCTACGTGGAAACCTTCTCGCCCTACGCGCGCCAGTTCCTGGACCGCATGGACAAGCCCCAGGTAGACCGCATCGAAGGCATCCTGCCCGCCATCGCCATCGACCAGACCAACCCGGTGCGCAGCTCGCGCAGCACGGTCGGCACGATGACCGAACTGAACGATCACCTGAAGCTGCTGTTTGCGCGCGGCGCGCGGCTGTACTGCCGGGGCTGCGGCAAGCTGGTCCGGCGCGACACGCCCGAATCCGTCTATCACTCGCTGGCCGAACGCGCCGCCGTTGCCGGCGACCCGCGCCTGGTGGTGACCTTTCCCATTGCCGTGCCCGCCAACTTCACCGAAGACGAAGTGCGCGGCTTTCTTGAGCAGCAGGGCTACACCCGCGTGCACGCCGAAGAAACGGCCGTACCGCGCGCCACCGTGGCCAAGCCGGCCAAAGGCGCCAAGAAGGGCAAGGCCACCAAGGACGCCGGCGAAGAACGCCGCATCCTGCACGTTATCCAAGACCGTTTCCGCTTCGCCGGCACCGAACGCGAACGCGTGATGGAAGCGCTGGACACGGCGCTGCGCATGGGCGCCGGGCATTTGGCCGTCTACGTCATGAACGCCGAGGGCCAGAACGCGGACATCTGGAAATACAGCGACCGCCTGCACTGCGCCGACTGCAACATCGAATACACCGACCCGCTGCCCAGCAGCTTTTCGTTCAATTCCCCGCTGGGCGCCTGCGAGGCGTGCCGCGGCTTTGGCCGCGTGATCGGCATCGACTTCGGGCTGGTCATCCCCGACGAAAACAAGACGCTGATGGAAGGCGCCATCAAGCCGTGGACCACGCCGTCCTACAAGGAATGCCAGGACGAACTGCAAAAGTACGCCCCGCGCGCGGGCGTGCCGCTGGGCGTGCCCTGGAAAAGCCTTAGCGAAGAACACAAGCGCTGGGTGCTGTACGGCACGCCCGACTGGAAGGGCGGCAACGATGCCTGGAAGCACCAGTGGTACGGCGTGCAGCGCTTTTTCGACTGGCTGGAAACCAAGGCGTACAAGATGCACGTGCGCGTGCTGCTGTCCAAGTACCGCAGCTACACGCCCTGCCCCACCTGCAACGGCGCGCGCCTGAAACCGGATGCGCTGCTGTGGCGCCTGGGCACCAAGGGAGAGGCCGACACCGTGCTGCCGCCCGAAGACGGCCGCTATCAGCGCTTCATGCCGGTCGGGGCCAATTGGTCGCGCGATCAGCTCAACAACATCGGCGGCCTGTCGATTCATGACGTGATGCTGCTGCCCATCGAACGGGTACGGCGCTTCTTTGACGGGCTGTCGTTCTCGGGCGCGCTGGATGCAGCCACCGACCTGCTCATGACCGAGGTGCGCGCACGCCTGAAGTTCCTGTGCGACGTGGGCCTGGGCTACCTGACGCTGGACCGCCAGAGCCGCACGCTGTCCGGCGGCGAAGTGCAGCGCATCAACCTGACCACCGCGCTGGGCACGTCGCTGGTGAACACGCTGTTCGTGCTGGACGAGCCGTCCATCGGCCTGCACCCGCGCGACATGCACCGCGTGGTCGAAGTCATGCACCGGCTGCGCAACGCCGGCAACACGCTGGTGGTGGTGGAACATGACCCGCAAGTCATGGTGGCGGCCGATCGCATCATCGACATCGGCCCCGGCCCGGGCGAACGCGGCGGCTACATCGTGTTTGACGGCACGCCCAAGCAGCTGCGCGCGGCCGAAACGCTGACGGGCAACTACCTGGGCGGACGCCAGCGCGTGGAAGCGCCGCGCCCCATGCCGGTGGCGGCAAACACGCCGCGCCTGCTGCTGGAAGGCGTCAACGCCCACAACCTGAAAAACGTGTCCGTCGAACTGCCGCTGGGCCGGCTGGTCTGCGTGACCGGCGTGTCCGGCTCAGGCAAGTCCACGCTGGTGCAAGACGTGCTGTACCCCGCGCTGCTCAAGCAGAAGGGCAAGCCGTCGGAAACGCCCGGCGCGTTCGACCGCCTGTTGGGCGCCGAGCAGATCGCCGACGTGGTCATGGTGGACCAGACGCCCATCGGCAAGACGGCGCGCTCCAACCCCGCCAGCTACGTGGGCGCGTTCGACGCCATCCGCAAGCTGTTTGCCCAGGCCCCGCTGGCGCGCGAACGCGCCTACACGGCCGGCACGTTCAGCTTTAACGGTGGCGACGGCCGCTGCCCCACCTGCGGCGGCACCGGCTTCGAACACGTCGAAATGCAGTTCCTGTCCGACGTCTACCTGCGTTGCCCCGACTGCGACGGCAAGCGCTTCCGCCCCGAAGTGCTGGAAGTGCGCGTCGAGCACCTGGGCAAAAGCGCGTCCATCGACGAAGTGCTGGCCATGACGGTCAGCGAAGCGCTGGACTTCTTCAAGGGCCTGCGCGACGTGCAGACCGGCCTGGCGCCGCTGGCCGACGTGGGCCTGGAATACGTGCGGCTGGGGCAACCCGTGCCCACGCTGTCCGGTGGCGAGGCGCAGCGCCTGAAGCTGGCCGGCCACCTGGCCGAGGCCGCGCGCAGCGGCATTTCCACGGCCAAGGTCGCCAAGAAGGGCAGCCTGTTCCTGTTCGACGAGCCCACCACCGGCCTGCACTTTGACGACGTCGCGCGGCTGATGCGCGCGTTCCGCAAGCTGCTGGCCGCCGGCCACACGCTGCTGGTCATCGAACACAATCTGGACGTGATCCGCGCGGCCGACTGGCTGATCGACCTGGGCCCCGAAGGCGGCGACGCCGGCGGCCTGCTGATCGGCGTGGGCACCCCGCAAGACCTGATGGACAACCCCAAGTCGCATACCGGCGCGGCGCTGCGTGACTACGAAGTCAGCATCCTGCCGGCCGACGTGGTGGTCACCAGCGACATCGACGCGCAGGAAGTCGAACAAGCCGGCCTGACCGCCCGCATCGCCGAGCCCGCCGCCGTCTACAACGGCGCCGACGTGGCCACCGATGCCGCCGGCCCCGGCGCCGGCGAAGGCACGCCGTTGCAGTCGGTGATGCGCGCGCGCCGCCAAGGCAACATGGCCATCGAGATCCGCAACGCGCGCGAGCACAACCTGAAGAACATCAGCGTTGAAATCCCGCACGACAAATTCACCGTGATCACGGGCGTGTCGGGCTCGGGCAAGTCAACGCTGGCATTCGACATCCTGTTCAACGAAGGCCAGCGCCGCTACCTGGAATCGCTGAACGCCTACGCGCGCGCCATCGTGCAGCCGGCCGGCAAGCCCGACGTGGACGCCATCTTCGGCATTCCGCCCACCGTCGCCATCGAACAGCGCACCAGCCGTGGCGGCCGCAAGTCCACCGTGGCCACGATGACGGAAATCCACCATTTCCTGCGCCTGCTCTATGTGAAGCTGGGCACGCAGTACTGCCCGGATTGCAACGTGGCCGTTGAACCGCAGAATACGGACCAGATCGTGGCCCGGCTGCTGCGCGACCACAAGGGCGTGCACATCGGGCTGCTGGCCCCGCTGGTCACCGCGCGCAAGGGCTATTACACGGACCTGGCCAAGTGGGCCGGTTCGAAGGGCCATTCACATCTGCGCGTGGACGGCGAGTTCATCCCCGTGGCCCCGTGGCCCCGCCTGGACCGCTACAAGGAACACACTATCGAGCTGCCCGTGGCGGACGTGGTGGTGGACCCGGCCAACGAGGCCGACCTGCGCGCCGCCGTTAAAAGCGCGCTGGAAAACGGCCAGGGCGTGATGTCGGTGGTGTGGCCGGTGAACAAGCTGCACGAAGCGCTGAACAGCGAATTGCAGCAGCAGCATTTTTCAGTCAAGCGCGCGTGCCCGTCCTGCGGCACCAGCTTCCCGGAACCCGATCCGCGCCTGTTCTCGTACAACTCCAAGCACGGCTGGTGCACGGGCTGCTACGGCACGGGCCTGCAATTGCAGGGCTTTGACGAAGAGCAGACGGGCGAGGAAACCGCCTGGAACGCCTGGTACGAAGGCGAGGCCAAGGCGTGCACGCAGTGCGACGGGCAACGCCTGAACCGCGTGGCGCGCGCCGTGCGCTGGCGCGACAAGTCCATTGCCGAACTGGCGTCGCTACCGGTGTCGGACGCGCACACCTTCTTTACCGGACTGGTGGCGCGTGGACGCGAAGGCGAGATCGCCCGCGACATCCTGACCGAGATCCGTGGCCGCCTGAACTTCATGCAGGAAGTGGGCCTGAACTACCTGGCGCTGGACCGCGCCGCGCCCACGCTGTCCGGCGGCGAAGCGCAGCGCATCCGTCTGGCCGCGCAGCTGGGTTCCAACCTGCAAGGCGTTTGCTATGTGCTGGACGAGCCCACCATCGGCCTGCACCCGCGCGACAACCGCATCCTGCTGGACGCGCTGGCGCGCCTGGAAGGCAACGGCAACACGCTGGTGGTCGTGGAACATGACGACGACACCATCCGCCGCGCCTCGCACGTGATCGACATCGGGCCGGGCGCGGGCATCCGTGGCGGCCGGGTCGTGGCGCAAGGCACCGTGGAAGACGTCATGAACGCGCCGGAATCCATCACCGGCCGCTACCTGAAGACGCCGCTGGCGCATCCGTTGCAAGGCCGCCGTCCGGTCGAGGCCGACACGCCCATGATCGAAATCCGCGGCGCGCGCCTGCATAACCTGCGCAGCGTGGACGCCAAGATTCCGGTGGGCCGTTTGAGCGTCGTGACCGGGGTGTCCGGTTCAGGCAAGTCCACGCTGGCGCGCGAAGTGCTGCTGGATAACCTGACGCAAGCCGTGTCGCAGGGCAAGGCCCCGGGCTGGGCGGGCTGCGAAAGCATCAAGGGCTGGGAAGCCATCGACCGCGTGCTGGAAGTGGACCAGACCCCCATCGGCAAGACGCCGCGCTCGTGCCCGGCCACGTATGTGGGCTTCTGGGACGACGTGCGCAAGCAGTTCGCCGACACCCGCGAAGCCCGCATGCGCGGTTGGACGGCGGCGCGCTTCTCGTTCAACACCGGCGATGGCCGCTGCCCCATCTGCGAAGGCCAGGGCATGCGCACCATTGAAATGAACTTCCTGCCCGACGTCAAAGTGCCGTGCGACGCCTGCAACGGCGCGCGCTTCAACAGCGACACGCTCAGCGTGCAGATGCGCGGCAAGAACGCCGGCGAGCTGCTGTCCATGGAAGTAGACGACGCCATCGGCTACTTCGCCGCGCACCCGAAGATCCATCGCCCGCTGCAATTGATGCAGGACGTGGGCCTGGGTTACCTGACGCTGGGCCAGCCGTCGCCCACGCTGTCGGGCGGCGAGGCGCAGCGCATCAAGCTGGTGACCGAGCTATCCAAGGCGCGCCTGACCGACGGGCTGATCAAGACCGGCCGCGCATCCCGCATCCCGCACACCCTGTACGTGCTGGACGAGCCCACGGTGGGCCTGTCGATGGCCGACGTTGAAAAGTTGATCCACGTGCTGCATCGCCTGGTGGAAGCCGGCAATACGGTGGTGGTGATCGAGCATAATCTGGACGTCATCGCCGAAGCCGACTGGCTGCTGGACCTGGGCCCCGAAGGCGGCACGGGCGGCGGGCAGCTGGTTGCCGAAGGCTCGCCGGAACATGTGATGACCCTGGCCGACCATTCCCACACGGGACGCGTCCTGACGGAATTCCTGGCTCATCAACATCCGTAGCAAGCATGCATTGTCGTTTTGAAGACCGGCTGGCCGGTCGCGCGCTGAAGTTCGAGGGCTTTTGCTCGCGAATTGAGGCGCGCAGCGCCGCCCAGGTCGGCCCCGCGCTGGCCGCCATCGAGGCCGCGCGGCAACAGGACCGCTGGGTGGCCCTGTTGCTGGACTACGAATTGGGCGAATGGCTGCTGCCCGAAGCCACGCGGGCGGCGCCGGCCGGCTCTTGGACCCCCCCGCAAGACGACGGCCGCCCGCGCCTGACCGCGCTGGTGTTCGAACGCAAGGTGGACGAAGCGCCGTGGGACGCACCCGACGCGGCCAGCGCCGACGCGGCCAGCGCCACGGCGACAAGCGTCGAGGCGGCTATCAGCCTGCCCGCGCCGCGCATGAC
Source organism: Achromobacter semiaridum (assembly GCF_053543755.1). NCBI lineage: Bacteria > Pseudomonadati > Pseudomonadota > Betaproteobacteria > Burkholderiales > Alcaligenaceae > Achromobacter > Achromobacter semiaridum. The sequence continues at coordinate 51,851 of NZ_JBLVOL010000066.1, forward strand.
CCAAGCCGACTACGTGCGCCAGGTCAACGCCATTCGGGGCCTTATCGAAGACGGCGAGCTCTACCAAGTCAACTACACCCAGCCGCTGGACGTGCAAGTCCAGGAAGATGCCACCGCCCTTTACCGGCGCATCGCCGCCCGCAACCCGGTCGCCCACGCCGCCTTCATCCAGGACGGCGCGCGCACGGTGCTGTCGTTTTCGCCCGAGCTTTTTGTACGGCGAGACGGCTCGCGGCTGACGACCCGCCCCATGAAGGGCACCGCGCCACGCCATGCCGATGCCGGGGAAGACACGCGGCTGGGGCAGGCCCTGCTGGCCAGCGAGAAAAACCGCGCCGAAAACCTGATGATCGTGGACCTGCTGCGCAACGACCTGGGCCGGCTGGCCCAGCCGGGCTCGGTCAAGGTCGATGCGTTGTTTTCGCTGGAGCGCTATCCCACCGTCTGGACCATGACGTCCACCGTGTCGGCACAGGCGCCCGACGCCACCCTGGAAGACGTGCTGCGCGCGCTGTTCCCCTGCGGTTCGATTACCGGCGCCCCCAAGGTCGCGGCCATGCGCCGCATCCGCCAGATGGAAACGGGCCCGCGCGGGCTGTATTGCGGCAGCGTGGGCTGGCTGGCGCCGGATGGGGATTTTTCGTTGAACGTGGCGATCCGCACCCTGGTGCTGGATGACGCCGGCCACGGCGTCTACAGCGTGGGCGGCGGCATCGTGCACGATTCGGACCCCGCCGAGGAATGGCAGGAGTGCCATTGGAAAGCCCGGATCCTGCGCGTCTGACACCGCGCTGGAACTTCCGGTGACGGCGGTAGTAGCATAGAGCCCGGCCACACCCGCGAACTACCAGGAGCGTCCCATGCAACCCGAATTGATCGAGACCATCCTGGTTGATGCCGAACAGCGCGTGCCCTTGCTGGACCGCCACCTGAAGCGGCTGGAGGCATCCTGCAAGGACCTGGGCTACGCCTGGGCCGGGCGGCGCGCCGTGGAAGGCGACATCATGATCGCCGCCACCAGCCTGGTGACCCCGGGCGCGCATCGGCTGCGCCTGCTGGTGGCCCGCGACGGCAGCCGCCAGATCCAGACCGCCATGCTGCCGCCGCTGCCCGCCGTGCAGGAAGTGATGCTGGCGCCCGAAACGCTGCGCTCGACCGAGCCGCTGTTGCGCTACAAAACCACGCACCGCCCCTGGTACACCAAGACCATCGAATGGCTGCCGGCGCATCCGCACATCTTTGACCTGCTCTATCTGAATGAACGCGGCGAACTGTGCGAAGGCAGCCGCAGCAACGTGTACCTGCGCCTGGACGGCCGCTGGTACACGCCACCGGTGGACAGCGGCTGCCTGCCCGGCGTGCAACGCGGCGAACTGCTGGACACGGCCAACGTGCGCGAACGCGTGCTGACGCTGGCCGACCTGCATGCCGCCGACGAAATCCGGCTGTCGAATGCGTTGCGCGGCTGGTTCAACGTCACGCTGCGGGAAGCCTGACCCGCCCGTCCGGGTCCGCGAACTGCTCCACCACCACCTGCCGCAGCCACTGATTGGCGGGATCACGATGGTTGCGCGCGTGCCAGAACACATTGATGACCGATTCCGGAATCTTTACCGGACAGGGCGCCGTCGCCAGCCCGAAGGGAGCACAGGCGCAATCGGCAAAGCGCTGCGGCACCACCGCGATCATGTCCGTGGCCTGCAACACCGGCCCCACCGCAATGAAGTGCGGCACCGTCAGCCGCAAGCGGCGCTGGATGCCGGCGCGCGCGATCACCTCGTCCACCACGCCATGCCCCGTGCCCTCGGACACGATGGCCACATGCTCGGCCGCGCGGAATTGCCTGGCTGACACGCCCGAATGCGCCAGCGGATGGTCGCGCCGAAAAATGCACACATAGGGCTGGCTGAACAGCTTGCGTTGGAAAAAACCGCTTTGCAGGCCGGGCAAAAAACCCATCGCCACATCGATGCGGCCGCGCTCCATTTCGTCGCGCACGTCAATCGACGTGGTGCGCACCGTGCGGATGGTGACGCCCGGCGCAGCGGCGTCCAGCGCCCGCATCAGGCGCGGCAGGAAATAGGTTTCACCCACATCGTTCACGCCGATCACAAAGGCCCGTTCGCTGCGCGCCGGGTCGAACAAGGCGCGCGCGTTCAGCGTGCCATGCAGCGCGGCCAGCGCGTCCGCGATGGGCTGGGCCAGCGACTCGGCGTAGGGCGTGGGCACCATGCCGCGCGACGTGCGCAGGAACAGCTCATCGCCCAGCAGCTTGCGCAGACGGGTCAGCGCGTTGCTGACGCCCGGCTGCGAGATACCCAGGCTGTGCGCGGCGGCAGACACCCGGCCATGCCTGTGCAGTTCGTTGAAGACCACCAGCAGGTTCAGGTCCACGTCTTTGAGGTTCATGCGCTTGTCTCCACCAATATTGATTCTGGTGATGCGTTCTATTGAGCAGATTCTATTTATTTATTTCCGCGCGTGGCGGAAGATGAAGCGATAAAAGCTGCGACAAACGCCGCGACAAAGACCCGGAGACAAATCATGCCCCTCGACCCCGCCTGGGCGGACGACGGTTCCCACCGTATTCCGTTTGGCGTCTACACCGACGCCGCGCTCCACCAGCGCGAACTGGAACGTTTTTTCTACCAGGCGCACTGGTGCTATGTCGGCCTGGAAGCCGAAATCCCCAACCCCGGCGACTTCAAGCGCACCGCCGTCGGCGAACGATCCGTCATCCTGCTGCGCGACAACGACGGCCAGGTCCGCGTGGTGGAAAACGTATGCGCCCACCGTGGCGTGCAGTTCTGCCGCGAACGTTCCGGCAACCGCAGCGAATTCGTCTGCCCGTACCACCAATGGAACTACGACCTGCAAGGCAACCTGATCGGCGTGCCCTTTCGGCGCGGCGTCAAGCAGGACGGCAAGGTCAACGGCGGCATGCCGCCCGACTTCAACACGGAAGAGCACGGCCTGACCAAGCTGGCGGTGGCCTGTCGCAACGGCGTGGTGTTCGCCTCGTTCGACCACGACGCCGAACCGCTGGAAGACTATCTGGGCCCCGACATCCTGCATTACTTCGACCGCGTGTTCGACGGCCGCCGGCTGGTCATCCACGGCTACAGCCGCCAGCGCATCCCCGGCAACTGGAAGCTGATGCAGGAAAACATCAAGGACCCCTATCATCCGGGCCTGCTGCACACCTGGTTCGTCACCTTTGGCCTGTGGCGCGCCGACAACCGGTCCGAATTGAAGATGGATCGCCATTTCCGCCACGCCGCCATGATTTCCACGCGCGGCCAGGGCGGCAAGGGCAGCGTGACCAGCGGCGTGTCCAGCTTCAAGGAACAAATGTCGCTGAACGACGATCGCTTCCTGGACATCGTGCCGGAGCCCTGGTGGAACGGCCCCACCGCCGTGCTGATGACCCTGTTTCCCAGCGTGATCATCCAGCAGCAGGTCAATTCGCTGTCCACCCGCCACATCCAGCCCGTGGGCCACGACGCCTTCGACTTTGTCTGGACGCACTTCGGCTTTGCCGACGACACGCCCGAGATGACGCAGCGGCGGCTGCGCCAGGCAAACCTGTTTGGCCCGGCCGGCTTCGTGTCGGCGGACGACGGCGAAGTGATCGAATTTTCGCAATCGGGTTTTCAACAGAAGCCGTGGCACCGCAGCGTGGCGGAACTGGGCGGCAAGACGGCCGAGAACACCGACCACATGGTGACGGAAACGCTGATACGCGGCATGTACGCGTATTGGCGCCGCGTGATGGAGGCATGAGCATGCTGGACTTTCCGCTTTATTACCGGCTGACCTGCCTGTACACCGACTACGCCGCCGCGCTGGACGCAGAGCACTGGGACAAGTGGCCGGACTTTTTCCTGGAAGACTGCGTCTACAAGGTGCTGCCCCGTGAAAACCACGAGCGCGGTTACCCGCTGGCCACCATGGCGTTCGAAAGCCGGGGCATGCTGAAAGACCGCATTTACGGCGCCACCGAAACGATCTTTCACGACCCGTACTACCAGCGCCATGTCGTGGGCGCGCCGCGCGTGCTGTCCATACAGGGCGACCGCATCGAATCCGAAGCCAACTACGCCGTCTTTCGCACCAAGCCCGACCAGCTGACCACGGTATTCAACGTGGGCCGCTACCTGGACGTGGTGCGCGACACGCCGGACGGCCTCAAGTTTGAATCGCGCCTGTGCATCTTCGACAGCGAGCTGGTGCCCAATTCGCTGATCTACCCCATCTGACCGGACAGGACCACCGCCATGACCATGACTACCCAATGGATCCAGGCCATCGCCCATGCCGATGTGCCGGAAGACGACGTGATTGCCGTGCAGGCCGGCGACCGCGAAATTGCGCTGTACGGCGTGGACGGCCAGGTCTACGCCACCGACAACCTCTGTACGCACGGCAATGCCCGTCTGTGCGACGGTTTTCTAACCGGCCATGAAATTGAATGCCCGCTGCACCAGGGGCGTTTCGACGTGCGCGACGGCCGGGCGTTGTGTTCGCCCTTGCGCGAGAACGTGGCCACTTATCCGGTCAGGATCGAGGACGGAATGGTGTTCGTGGCGCTGTAACGCCGCGTTCAGATCGCCATGCGCAACGCTTCGTTGGCCGCCGCCATTCCCATGGCCGCCGTCACCGTGACCACCGAACCATAGCCCGCGCAAGACAAGCCTTGCGGGGCCACCGCCTGACCGGCTGCGCCGACATCGTCCTCGCCTTCAGTGGGGCGCGTCCAGGCGTCGGGCAAAATGGCCGGCTGGTCGAACCACAGCGCATGCACGCCCATCTTCGGCACGCGCTTGAGCGCCTTGCCGTTCTGGTCGGACGCGCGCGGAAACCCGTGTTCGCGGCGCAACTTGTTGCGCAGCTTGGACAGCAAGGCGTCGTTCACCGCCGCCGACAAATCCCCTGCCCGCAACGCCAGCGGATCGGTCTTGCCGCCCGCGCCGCCGCACAGCAGCATCGGCACGCCCAGCGCACGCGCGTGCAGGATCATCGCGATCTTGGCGGCGGCCTGGTCGGTGCAATCGATGATCACGGTATAGGGGCCGGGCAGCACCTCGGCCACGTTCTCGGGCGACACGAAGTCATCCACCCGCGTCAGCCGGCATTCGGGGTTGATCTCCAGCACCCGCTCGGCCATTGCGTCCACCTTGGACTTGCCCAGCGTGGACGTCAGCGCGTGCAATTGCCGGTTGACGTTGGATTCCGCGATATGGTCCAGGTCGATCAACGTCAAGGCGCCCACTCCGCAACGCGCCAGCGCCTCGACCGTCCACGATCCTACGCCGCCCAAGCCGGCCACGGCCACGTGCGCGCGCTGCAAGTGCGCGGGCGCTTGCGGGCCGTACAAACGGGAAAGGCCGCCGAAACGGCGGTCCAGGTCGGCGGCGGGGGCTGGGGTGGGGTCGGGAAAGTCCATGGCGGCTATTTTAGGGCAAGGGCCGGGCCAAAGCCGGAGCCGGAGCCGGAGCCGGAGCCGGAACCGGAGCCTGAGTCTGAGCCTGAGCCTGAGTCTGATCGTCCCCGCCCAGCGCCCGGTACACCGTCACCTGATTCACCAGGCGGTTCAAGCCGTTCTCATCGCGCGCGATCTCGGCGGTGCGGCGCTTTTCCTGCGCGTCCAGCCAGTCCTTGAGCGACACCGCCCCTGCCCGGTACCGCACTTCATACAGGCGTTCGGCATCGCGCGCCGCGCGCAGCGACACCGCCAGCTGCTCGGCCTGCAAGCTCAACTGCGTCCGGTTCGACAAGGCGTTTTCCACGTCAGCCATGGCCTGATACAGCGTCTGCCGGAAATTGACAACGCGCTCTTCGTAGTCGGCCTTGGATATCTTGATGTTCAGCTGCATCTGATTCCATTGCAGGAACGGCAGCGTCAGGCCCACGCCCAAGGCGGCGACGGGGTTTTGCAGCACGTTGGACAGCGTGGGGCTGGCGCTGCCCACCGCGCCCGTGAGCGTCACGGGCGGATAGAAGCTGGCGCGGGTGGCGTCCACGGTGGCCAGCGCCTCGCGCAGGCGCAGCTCGGCGGCGCGCAGATCGGGGCGACGGCCCAGCAAATCGGCGGGCACGCCGGCGCGGGCCTCGGGCAACGGGTACGGCAGCAGGCGCGGCGGGTTGGCCATGCTGCGGTCGGGCGGGCCGTCGAACAGGATGGCCAGCGCGTTGGTGTATTCCACGCGCTGCTGCACCAACAGCGTGTGCGCCGCCTGCTGGCTGGCCACGGTCTGTTCGGCTTCGGCCAGTTCCAGCGCCGACGCGCCGCCCGCTGCGTACTGCGCGCGCACCAGGTCCTGCGTGCGGCGTGCGTAGGCGATGCTTTCCTCGCTGCTGGCGATGCGCTGGTTGATGAACGCCGTCTGCCAATACAGCGTGGCGGTGGTGCCCACCAGCGACAAGGCGGCGGACTGGCGGTCCTGCTCGGTGGCCAGCGCTTCCCACTGGGCGGCATCGCGCTGGCGCGACAGCTTGCCCCACAGGTCCGCTTCGTAGCTGACCGTCAGCTGGGCCTGGTTGTTGCGCGTGATGAGGCGGTCGCCATACAGGTTGCGGTTGCGCGTCACGCTGGCGTCGCCGCCCAGTTGCGGCATCAACTGGTCTTCGGTCAAGCCGGCCTGGTATTGCGCCCGGCGCACGCGGATCGCGGCGGCCGCCAGATCGTTGTTGCGCGCCAGTACGGCGTCGATCAAGCCGTTCAGCACCGGGTCGTTGAAGTTGCGCCACCACTGGCCGCCCTGGGCCAGGGGCGCGTGCAGGTTTTCCAAGCCGCCGTGGGTCCAGGCGGCGGGCGTCTGGGTCATGGGGGGCTCGTAGTCACTGCGCAGCAGGCTGCCGCATCCGCCCAGGGCAACAAGCAGCGCCAGCGCGACGGGTTTGCAAATCGGGGAAACCGCTTTCATCGTCCTCATTCCCGGGCCAAGGCCTCGACGGGATCCAGGCGCGCCGCGTTGCGCGCCGGCAAATAGCCAAAAAGCACACCGATCAGCGTCGAGCACGTAAATGCCGCCACCATCGATGCCGTGGAATAAATCATCTGGAACGAGCCGCCCGTGGCCTTGGACACCAGCACGCCCAAGGCCAGCGACAGCATGATGCCCACCGCACCGCCGATCAGGCAGACCAGCACGGCTTCAATCAGAAACTGCTGCATGATGTCGCTGCGCCGCGCGCCCACCGCCATGCGCACGCCGATCTCGCGCGTGCGTTCGGTGACGGACACCAGCATGATGTTCATGACCCCGATCCCGCCGACCATCAGCGAAATCAACGCAATCAGTGACACCAGCAGCGTCATCGTGGCCGTGGTGCGCTCGATGGTCTTGCGGATGGCGTCCGTGTTGAACACGAAGAAATCCTTCACGACGTGGCGGCGCATCAGCAGCCGTTCAATGGATTTCTCGGCGGCGGCCGGCGGCGTGGCGTCGCTGACGCGCACCGTGATGCTTTTCAGATGCTGTTGCCCCAGCACACGCGACAAGGCCGTGGTGTAGGGAATCCAGACGTTCAGCGATTCGTTGTTGCCGAACACCGAATCTTTCTTGGCGGTCACGCCGATCACGCGCGCGGGCATGGACCCCAGGAACACCACCTGCCCGATGGGCTCGGTGTGCGAGCCGAACAGCGCGCGCCGCGTGCCCTCGTCGATCACCACTTCCTGCGCGCGGCGCACCACGCTGGTCTCGTCGAAGAACTTGCCTTGCGCCAGCTTGATGGCGCGCACGCGGAAGTACTGTTCGCCCACGCCCTGGATCGACCCGTTCACCGACACGTTGCGATAGCGCAGCGTGTTGCTGGTGGCGACCTCGGGCGTGACGCTGTCCACATAGGGCTCGCGCGCCAGGGCGTCGGCGTCCGCCGCGCCCAGCGTGCGGATGTTGACGGCCTTTTCGTCGCCAAAGTCCTTGCCGGGAAAGACTTCCACCGTGTTCGTGCCGATGGCGCTGATGTCTTCCAGGATCTTGCGGCGCGACCCTTCGCCCAGCGCCACCACCGACACCACGGCGGCAATGCCGATGATGATGCCCAGCATGGTCAACGAGGTGCGCAGGCGGTGCGCGTTCATGGACAACAGCGCCATGCGCAAGGCTTCGCCGCAGCGGTCCAGGTACGCCTGCCACGCGGGGCGCTTGGGCAGTTCGGGGGGTGCATCGCGCGCGGCGTCCCGGTGCGGGGCGTCGGGGTTGCGCTTGTCCGCCACGATTTCGCCGTCGCTGATCTCGATGATGCGCTGCGCGTGGCGCGCCACGTTCATGTCGTGCGTGACGATGATGATGGTGTGCCCGGCCGCATTCAGCTCTTCCAGGATGCGCAGCACTTCCTGGCCGGTGTGCGTGTCCAGCGCGCCGGTGGGCTCGTCGGCCAGGATGATGTCGCCGCCATTCATCAGCGCGCGCGCAATGCTCACGCGCTGCTGCTGGCCGCCGGACAATTGTCCGGGCCGGTGCTCGGACCGGTCAGCCAGGCCCAGCCGCGCCAGCAGTTGTTCGGCGCGGTCCATGCGGGCCTCGCGGCGCTTGCCGGCATACACGGCGGGCATTTCGACGTTGCCCTGCGCGGTCAGGTCCGACAGCAGGTGATAGCGCTGGAAGATAAAGCCGAAATGTTCGCGGCGTAGTTCGGCAAGCTCGTCCGGACCCAGCTCGCCGGTGCCGCGGCCGCCCACGCGGTAGTCGCCCCGGGTGGGGCGGTCCAGGCAGCCCAGGATGTTCATCAGCGTGGATTTGCCGGAGCCGGATGCGCCCACGATGGCAACCATCTCGCCGGCCTCGATGGTCAGGTTGACGTCTTTCAGGACGGCGATGGTCTGGTCGCCGGCGGGAAATTCACGCCGTACGCCGGACAACGCAATCAGCGGACCGCTCATGTCAGGCCCCCGGCGCGGCAGCGGCGGCCGGGGCGGAATCCGCCGACACGACCCGCTCGCCTACCTCCAGCCCTTCCAGCACCTGCGCCTGCACGTTGTTGTTCATGCCGATCTTGACGTGGCGCACCTCGGTCTTGTTGTCCTTCAAAACAACACGCACGGCATAACGGCCGTCTTCGCCGCGCTTGCCCAGCGCCGAGGCCGGCACCACGACGGCGTCGCGCGCCTCGCCCAGCACGATGAAGACCTGCGTGGTCATCGAGATGCGCAGTTTTTCGTCGGGGTTGGGCACATCGAACAGGCCGTTGTAGTAGACGGCGGCGGTGGTCGAGCTGCCGCTTGACGCGGTCAGCGAGGTGGTGGCGTCGTCTTTCTGGATGGAATCGGGCGCGGGTTCCACGGCGCGCAAGGTCGCGTGATAGCGCTGGTCGGGCTCGCCAAGAATCGTGAAGTACACGGGCAGGCCGGGCTTGACGCGGGTGACGTCGGCTTCGGAGATCTGCGCCTTGATCGTCATGGTGTCCACCTGGGCCACCTTGATGATGGTGGGCGCGCTTTGGATCGAGTTGACCGTCTGCCCTTCCTTGGTCACCACGGCCACCACCATGCCGTCGATGGGCGAGACGATGCGGGTGTAGCCCAGGTTGACCTTGGCCGTGTCCACCTGGATCTCGGCCTGCGCGATCTGCGCATCCAGCGACGCGATCTCGGCGCGGGTCACGCCCAGCGTGGCCTCGGCCGATTCATAGGCTTCGCGCGAACTGGCGTCGGCGGCCAGCATCTGGCGCTGACGCTTGAACGCCAGTTCGGCCTGCTTCAGCATCGCGACCTTGGCTGCCCGTTCGGCGCGCCGGGTCTGGAGGGCGGCTTCGGCGTTGCGCAAATCGTTCTGCTGGGTCAGGTCGTCGATTTCGGCAACCAGCTGCCCTTTCTTGACGCGGTCGCCCAGTTGCACTTTCAGGGATTTGAGCTGGCCGGTGGCCTGCGCGCCGACGCTGACGCGCTCGATGGCGTCCAGCGTGCCGCTGGCCAGTACGCTGTCTTCCAGGTTGGCGCGGGTGACCTCGGCCGCGGCGAAGGTGGGCGGCGGCGGGGCCGAGAAGAACATGGCGCGCACCGCCAGCCCCCCCAACACGACGACGACGGCGATCAACGCATAACGCTTGAACTTACTGCGGGACTTTTTCATTGCACCTGAGAATGAGTGACCGGCGGGGCGGCCATAACGTAACGCCACGCCATCGCAGCGCCACGCCATCGCGCCACGCCGGGCCGCCATCCTAAACGGGGCAAGGGTGTGTTGCGATGACCGATTGCGGCGAAACGGTGAAAAACAGTAAAGCGGGTTCCAGTCTGAACACCGGAATGAATGATTGTTCCGTTGCGTGAACGATACAACGGCGACGGCGCAGGAACGAAACCGCCGCGCCACGCCTGCCCGGATCGTGCGGCCAACGTGCCGCATCTTGATGCGTAAGGCCGCGACTTGGCCGCTAGATGGCCGCTATCTTGTTCGCGCCGCCTGAAACATTTTGCCGCGCCGCAAAATAACCGCGCCTCGACATAGACCGACGATCCGCACAGAATGATTGCAGTTAACGCCGTGTCTACCTCCAACAGATCCCCCTCCTTGCCCTCTGGTTCCCCGGAATTTTCCGGGGCGGTCCTGCTGTGTCTGTTGGCGATGATGAACCACGTGGCGCTGACGGGCGGCCGGATCACCGTGTCGCTGACCGCGCTGCAAATGGGCCTGTCCACCTTCAAGGTCGGCACGCTGGTGGCGGTGTTTGCCGTGCTGCCGATGCTGTTTTCGGTGCGTGCGGGCCGCTGGGTGGATCGCGTGGGCATCGTGCGCCCGCTGGTCATCGGCACGTCTTTGGTCGCCATCGGCACCGCTTTGCCGTTTATCTTCCAGACCCAGACGGCGCTGCTGGTGGCGTCCTGCTGTATCGGCATCGGTTTCATGCTGCACCAGGTTGCCACGCAAGACCTGCTGGGCCACGCCGAGCCGGCGCAGCGGCTGCGCAATTTTTCCTTCATGTCGCTGGCCCTGGCCGGTTCCGGGTTTTCTGGGCCGCTGATTGCGGGTCTGGCAATCGACAACCTGGGCACGCGGACCGCGTTCGGCCTGTTGGCCCTGGGCCCGATCCTGTCCGGCATCGGGCTGTATGCCTTGCGCCACCAGTTAAAGGCGGTGGATTCGCAGTTGTCCGGCGCCAAGGAAGCGCAGCGCCGCCGCGTGACGGAACTGCTGGCGGTGCCGGCGTTGCGCCGCATCCTGATGGTCAACACGATTTTGTCGGGCGCCTGGGATACGCATCTTTTCGTGGTGCCGATCTTCGGCGTGGCGATCGGGCTGTCCGCCACCACCATCGGCGTCATTCTGGCGTCCTTCGCGGCGGCAACGTTCGTCATCCGGTTGGTATTGCCGCTGATCATGCGCCGGGTGCGTTCGTGGACGCTGGTGCGCGTGGCGATGGCCACGGCCGCCATCGACTTCATGCTTTACCCGCTATTCACCGACGTTACCGTGCTGATCGTGCTGTCGTTTATTCTTGGGCTGGCGCTGGGCTGCTGCCAACCGAGTATGCTGTCGCTCTTGCACCAGCATTGCCCGCCCGGCCGCGCGGCCGAAGCCGTGGGCCTGCGCATGGCGCTGATCAACGGTTCTCAGGTGTCCCTGCCGTTGACCTTCGGCGCGCTGGGTGCGGTAATTGGCGTTGCCCCCCTGTTCTGGGCCTATTCGCTGGCCCTGATGGCGGGCGGGTGGGCCAATCGAAATCCCCCGCTCGAGTCTGACCGGAAGCCTTAAGTGAACACGCAGTCCCCTCCCTCCGCCCCCGGCGTCGCCGGCGCCAGCTTGCCATTTCGCCTGTGGACGCCCGAAGAAAGACAGGCCTCGCTGGACGACGCGCTGCGCCACTGGCAGGCAGGGGACGACGTCTGGGTATATGGATATGGGTCACTGATCTGGCGCCCGGACTTTGACTTCATGGAGCGCCGGCTGGCGACCTTGCGCGGCCACCACCGGGCGCTGTGCCTGTGGTCGCGGGTCAACCGGGGCACGCCGGAATGCCCCGGCCTGGTGTTTGGGCTGGACCGGGGCGGCTCCTGCCGCGGCGTCGTCTACCGCCTGGCGGGCGACCAGGTGCCCACGTATTTCCCTGCCTTGTGGGAACGCGAGATGTCCACGGGCGCCTACCTGCCCCGCTGGATCAACTGCACCACCGACGCCGGCACCGTCCGCGCGCTGGTGTTCATCATGAACCGTGACAACCCCGCATACATCCGCGCGCTGCCCCAGGACGAGCTGCTGGCCATCGTGCGCCGGGCGGCCGGCCGCTACGGCCCCTGCACGGAATACGTGGTGCAGACGGCCCAGGCGCTGCGAGCGGCGGGCATCCACGATGCCCGGCTGGACGCCGTCGCGCGGCTGCTGGAAGAAGACGGACACAGGCTGCCTGAAGGGGCCTGAAGGCGCCTGAAAGCTCCTGAAGGCACCTGAAGGGCGGCCTGACAGGTGGCCCGAAGCGTGGCCAGGGCGCGCCCGGGCAGGAAACATCCCGAGGTCTGCGCGGGGTCAAAGGGCGGGTGGTAGTGCGGGCGGTATAAACTCCCTGTTATCCACCCTGAATCCCCATCCTCATGTCCGTCTCCGATCTGCGTCAAAGCTACGAAAAGAACGTCCTGTTGGAAAACCAGGCCGCCGCCTCGCCGTTCGAGCAATTTTCCCGCTGGTTCGACGAAGCCCTGGCCGCCAAGGTGCCCGAGCCCAACGCGATGACGTTGGCCACGGTTGACGCAACCGGCCAGCCCAGCGCCCGCATCGTCCTCATCAAGGGTTTTGACGAGCGCGGCTTCACGTTCTTCACCAACTACGAGTCCCGCAAGGGGCAAGACCTGTTGGCCGAGCCGCGCGCCAGCCTGCTGTTTTTCTGGCAGCCGCTGGAACGCCAGGTCCGGATTGAAGGCGTGGTGGAAAAAGTGGCCCCCGAAGAGTCGGACGCCTACTATCACAGCCGCCCCGCCGGATCGCGCATCGGCGCGTGGGCGTCCCCCCAGAGCCAGCCCATTACCCGCGAAGCGCTGGAAGCCCGTGAAAAGGACTTCCGCGAACGCTTTGGCGATCAGCCCCCGCGCCCGCCGCACTGGGGCGGTTACCGCTTGAAGCCCACCGCCATCGAATTCTGGCAAGGCAGGCCGTCGCGCCTGCACGACCGCCTGCGCTATGTCGCCGACGGCCCGGCCTGGAAGATCGAACGCCTGTCGCCCTGATGTCGGGCGCGTTTGCGCGCCCGCCCAATTACCGATTGCATGCCCGCCTCCTCCCCTGATTTTGACGCCGCTTTTTTCCGCACCGCGCTGGGCCGCTACGCCACGGGCGTAACGGTCGTGACGGCCGCCGGGCTTGATGGCGCCCCCATTGGCCTGACGGTCAGCTCGTTCAATTCGGTATCGCTGAACCCGCCGCTGATCCTGTGGAGCCTGTCGCGCACGTCGTCCTCGCTGGCGGCGTTCGAACAGTGCGAACGCTACGTGGTCAACGTGCTTAGCGCCGAGCAGATCGCGCTGGCGCGCCGTTTCGCCACGGGCAAGACGCCCGACCGCTACGCCGGCCTGACGGTGCATTACGCGCCGGGCGGCACGCCGATGCTGGACGGCCATTGCGCCGCCTGGTTCGAATGCCGCAACCGCAGCCGCTACGAAGAAGGCGATCACATCATCATGGTGGGCGAAGTGGAACGCTGCGGCCACAGCAACGAACCGCCGCTGGTCTTTCACGCCGGCGGCTTTGACCTGACGCCCGCGGGCAGCCGGTCCGAAAGGAAGACGCCATGAGCGTGGACGTAGATTGCGTCGTCATCGGCGCGGGCGTGGTAGGGCTGGCCGTGGCCCGCTCGCTGGCGCAGGCCGGCCGCGAAGTGCTGGTGGCCGAAGCCACCGAAGCCATCGGCACGGGCACCAGCTCGCGCAATTCCGAAGTGATCCACGCCGGCATTTATTACCCGGCGGGCAGCCTGAAGGCGCGCCTGTGCGTGCGTGGCAAACACCTGCTGTACGCGTACTGCGCCGAACGCGGCGTGCCGCACAAGCGCCTGGGCAAGCTGATCGTAGCCACCAACCGCGAACAGGCCGCCCAACTTGAAGGCATTGCGCAGCGCGCGCGCACCAACGGCGTGGACGACTTGCAATTCATTTCCGGCGAAGAAGCCATGCGCCTGGAGCCCGCGCTGCAATGCACGGCCGCGCTGGTGTCGCCATCCACCGGCATCGTCGACAGCCATGCCCTGATGCTGTCATTCCAGGGCGACGCCGAAAACGCCGGTGCGCAGTGTGTTTTCCATACGCCCCTAGTGTCCGGCCGCGTGCGCCCCGAGGGCGGCTTCGAGCTGCAATTCGGCGGCGACGAAGCCATGACGCTGACCTGTAACGTGCTGATCAATTCGGCCGGGCTGCAAGCGCCCGCGCTGGCCCGCCGCCTTGACGGCGTGCCGCCCGCCACCATCCCGACCGATTACCTGTGCAAGGGCAGCTACTTCACGCTGGCCGGCCGCGCGCCCTTCACGCGCCTGATCTACCCTGTGCCGCAACATGCCGGCCTGGGCGTGCACCTGACGCTGGACATGGGCGGCCAGGCCAAGTTCGGCCCCGATACCGAATGGATCGGCACCGAAGACTACACGCTGGACCCGGCCCGCGCCGAAGTGTTCTACGACGCGGTGCGCAGCTACTGGCCGGCGCTGCCGGACAATGCGCTGGCGCCCGGCTACACCGGCATCCGGCCCAAGATCTCGGGCCCGCACGAACCCGCCGCCGACTTCGTCATTGCCGGCCCCGCCGTGCATGGCGTGCCCGGCCTGGTGAACCTGTTCGGCATTGAATCCCCCGGGCTGACCTCCAGCCTGGCCCTGGCGGAAGAAACCCTGGCGCGCCTGACCGCCTGATTCCGCCCACCCCCCTTATCCTTACCTCGGCCTATTCCCGCACCATGCAGCACAACGACTACATCCTGACCCTGTCCTGCCCCGACCGCACCGGCATCGTCTACCGCGTCAGCGGCCTGTTGTTCGAATTGGGTTGCAACATCCTGGATTCGCAGCAATTCGGCGACGAGGAAACGGGCCAGTTCTTCCTGCGCGTGCACTTTGACCTGCCCGTGGCCGTGAACCCCGGCGACCTGCGCGGCCGGCTGGATACGCTGTCGGCGGACTACGGCATGGACCTGAAACTGCATGACGCGCGCCGCAAGCAGCGCCTGTTGATCATGGTCAGCAAGCAGGGCCACTGCCTGAACGACCTGCTGTTTCGCGTGCATAGCGGGCATTTGCACGCCGAAGTGGCCGCCATCGTGTCGAACCACAACGACTACGCCAGCCTGGCGGCGTCCTACGGCATCCCGTTCCATTACCTGCCCGTTACCGCCGACACGAAGGCCGAGCAGGAAAAGCAGGTCTTGCAGATTGCCGACCAGTCCAACACCGATCTGGTGGTGCTGGCCCGCTACATGCAGATCCTGTCGGCGGACATGTGCCGCGCGCTGAACGGCCGCGCCATCAACATCCACCACAGCTTCCTGCCCAGCTTCAAGGGCGCGCGCCCGTATCACCAGGCGCATGCTCGCGGGGTGAAGATCATCGGCGCCACCGCCCACTACGTGACGTCGGACCTGGACGAAGGCCCGATCATCGACCAGGACATCGAACGCGTGGACCACACCATGACGGCGGCCGACCTGACCCAGGTGGGCAGCGATATCGAATCGCTGGTGCTGTCGCGCGCGGTGCGCAGCCATGTCGAACACCGCATCCTGCTGAACCGCAACAAGACCGTCGTGTTCCGCTAAGCCTGGCCAGGCCCGGACAGGCGGGCTGATCCAGCGCTAAAGCTGCTCGTTAGCCGCGGCGCCGTCCGGGGCAAGCGCTGCCAGCTGGCCCGAAGGCGGCGGAAATTGCCGCGTCACCAGCGCCATGGCCCGACGCTGCAAAGGCGACTGCGCGCCGGCTTGCCAGATCACCTGGCTGACCGAGCGCGCCTCGTGATCGAACGCAATGAAACGCGTGCCGGCCAGCCCGCTGCGCGACAGGCAGGACGGCACGATGGACACGCCCAGCCCCTGCGACACCAGCGACGCCACGCTAAGCCAATGCCGCACCTCGTGGCGCACCACGGGCATGAAGCCCGCCGCCACGCACATCGACAACACGGTTTCGTAATAGCTGGGTGACGCCGCGCGGGCGAAGAAGACAAAGTCGTCGCGCGCCAGATCGGCCAGCCGCAAGGACGCGCGCGTGGCCAGCGGATGGGAATCCGGCAGACACACGACGAAGGGCTCCGCGATCAGGTCGCGCGCCAGCACTTCATCGGGCACCGGGTTGGCATGAATGAACCCCAGGTCCTGCTCGCCGCGCCGCACGGCTTCAATCTGCTCGTGCGAATTCAGCTCCGTCAGCACGTGCTCCACATCGGGCAGTTCGGCGCGCATGGCGTTCAGCAGCACCGGCAGGCCGCGATACAGCATCGACCCCACGAAGCCGATGCGCAGCCGCCCGCGCAGCCCCGCGTCTACCCGGCGCACCAGCGTACGCACTTCCTCGGCCTGCCGCAGCAGTGTCAGCGCCTCGCGGTACAGCACGTGGCCGGCGTCGGTCAGTTCCACATGGCGGCTGGTGCGGGCAAGCAGGCGCGCGCCCACGTTGTCTTCCAGCTGGCGGATGGCGTAGCTGAGCGGCGGCTGCGAGATATGCAGGCGGGTGGCGGCGCGGCTGAAATGGCGTTCTTCGGCCACCGCGATGAAGTAGCGCAACAGGCGCGGATCCAGATCCATGGTCTCCCCCTATCTATATTTTTTATGGATTGTTCTACACCAAAACGGTATTTGCATAGATTAATCCACCCGCGCAACATCGGCCATCTTCCCGATTTTTCGCAGGATGCCGCCATGGACGCCACTGCCCGCCCCCGTATTTCCGCCTCTGCTTTTGCTTCTGCTTCCGCCTCCGGTCTGGCTGCCACTTCCGCCTCCACTCCGGTCCCGGATTCGCGCGGCCTGAACCTGTTCACCGCCGACCCCTACGCCGCCGCCCTCAGCCAGCGCTACCTGCCCGCACCGCTGCACGCCCATCTGCTGCCCCACCTGGAACGCCTGGGCGGCCTGGCGGGTGGCGTCATGGATGAGCTGGCCGCCACGGCGGACAAGCATCCGCCCACGCTGTCGGTGCGCAGCCGGGCCGGCGCGGACGAATCGCGGGTGGACAAGCACCCCGCCTATGTGGAACTGGAACGGCTGGCCTATAGCGAATTCGGCCTGGCCGCGCTGTCGCATCGCGGCGGCGTGCTGGGCTGGCCCGAGCCCATGCCGGCCGCCGCCAAGTACGCGCTGAGCCATTTGTTCGTGCAGGCGGAATTCGGCCTGTGCTGCCCGGTCAGCATGACCGATTCGCTGGCTCGCACGCTGCGCAAGTTCGGCGACCCGGCGCTGGTCGAACGCGTGCTGCCGCAGGTCACCACGCAGGATTTCGACGCGCTGCGCCAAGGCGCCATGTTCATGACGGAACAAGGCGCGGGCTCGGACGTCAGCGCCACCGAAGTCACCGCCGACCTGCAAGCGGACGGCACCTGGCGCATCCATGGCGACAAATGGTTTTGCTCGAATCCCGACGCGGGTTTCGCGATGGTGCTGGCGCGCAGCGAAACCGCGCCCGGCCTGAAGGGCGTCTCGCTGTTCCTGTTGCCGCGCGACCTGGCCGACGGCAGCCACAACCACTACCGCATCCTGCGCCTGAAAGACAAGCTGGGCACGCGCTCCATGGCCAGCGGTGAAATCCGCCTGGAAGGCGCCGTGGCCTGGCTGGTGGGCGAGCGCGGCCGGGGCTTCAAGCACATGGCCGACATGATCAATAACTCGCGCCTGTCCAACGGCATGCGCGCGGCCGGGCTGATGCGCCGCGCGGTGACCGAAGCGATCTTCGTATCGCAGCAGCGCCGTGCCTTCGGCAAGCGGCTGGTCGACATGCCGCTGATGCAGCGCCAGCTGGTCAAGATGACGGTATGGGCCGAGCAGGCGCGCAGCGTCATGTTCCAGACGGCGCGCGCGCTGGCCGACGCCGACCAGGGCACGGCCGACCCGGCGCTGGCACGCATCCTGACCCCACTGATCAAGTTCCGCGCCTGCCGCGATGCGCGCAAGGTGACGGGCGACGCGATGGAAGTGCGCGGCGGCTGCGGCTATATCGAAGAATGGACCGAGCCGCGCCTGGTGCGCGATGCGCACCTGGGTTCCATCTGGGAAGGCACCAGCAACATCGTCGCGCTGGATGTGCTGCGCGCCATCAAGAAAGAAAATTCACTGCCCGCGCTGCGCGGCCACATCGACCAACTGCTGGCCGATGGCGCGCCCTGCCCGCCCGCGCTGGCCGCGTTGCAGTCCGATGCGC
Organism: Achromobacter semiaridum; assembly: GCF_053543755.1. NCBI lineage: Bacteria > Pseudomonadati > Pseudomonadota > Betaproteobacteria > Burkholderiales > Alcaligenaceae > Achromobacter > Achromobacter semiaridum. The sequence goes on from NZ_JBLVOL010000066.1 coordinate 70,175, forward strand.
TGGCCAAGACCTTTGCGCTGGCCGAGCACGCCGCCATGGGGGACCACGCCGAACTGGCCCGCCAGGCGGCGTCCCTGCTTTATCACGCCGTGTCCATGGCCGCGCTGCGCTGGGAAGCCACGGGCGCCGGCATGGAAAGCCGCGCGCAACTGGCCGACCAGGTGCTGCTGCACCGCCTGGCGCCGCGCGACCCCTACGCCATTCCCCCTAACGAAAGCGCCGCCTGCCAAGCCATCTTGCAATACGCGCTGTAACCCGCGACGCCGGCGGCACAGCCGGCGCGCCCCCCTCACAGGAGACACCACCATGAAACGCCTATTTGCCCCCTTGCTGCTAGCCGTGGCCACCGCCGTGGCGCCCGCCGCGCCCGCGCTGGCGGCCGACGCCTACCCCAGCGCCAAACCCATCACGTTGATCGTGCCGTTCCCGCCGGGCGGGCCCACCGACGCCATGGCGCGCCGCCTGGCCGAAAAGCTGCGTGAACCGCTCAAGCAGAACGTCATCGTCGAAAACCGCAGCGGCGCGGGCGGCAACATCGGCTCGGAATACGTGGCGTCGGCCAAGCCGGACGGCTACACGATTCTGTTCGGCACGTCCGGCCCGCTGGCCATCAACGTCAGCCTTTACAAGCGGCAGGGCTACAACCCCGAGACCAGCTTCGCCCCGATCATCCGCCTGGGCCACCTGCCCAACATCCTGGTTGTGAACCCGTCGGTGCCGGTGAACAACGCGCAGGAACTTATCGCCTACGCCAAGCAGAATCCGGACAAGCTCAGCTACGCCTCGTCGGGCAACGGCGCGTCGTCGCACCTGGCCGGCATTCTGTTCAACCAGATGGCGGGCACCAAGATCATGCACATCCCGTACAAGGGCACGGGGCCGGCGCTGAACGATTTGCTTGGCGGGCAGGTGTCGATGTCGTTCACCGACATCCTGACCGCGCTGCCCTACATCAAGGCCGGCAAGCTGCGCGCCATCGGCCTGGCCAGTGCGCAGCGCTCTGACGCGTTGCCCGACCTGCCCACCTTGTCCGAGCAAGGGCTGACGGGCTACGACGTCAGCGTCTTCTTCGGCATCGTCGCGCCCAAGGGCACGCCGGCCGACGTGGTCGATACCTTGAACCGCGCGTTCAAGACCGCGCTGTCCGACCCGACCGTGGAACAGACGCTGCGTTCGCAAGGCATCGTTGCCGCGCAGGACCAGACGCCGCAAGGGCTGGCCACCTTCATCACCACCGAAGTCCCCAAGTGGCGCGAGCTGATCAAGAGCGCCAACGTTTCCATCGACTGAAGCAGACATCCATGGCCCCTACCCTACCGAACGCCGGCGCGCTTGCCGGCTGCAAAGTCATTGACCTGTCGCGCGTGCTGGGCGGCCCGTATTGCACGCAGATCCTGGCCGACCACGGCGCCGACGTGTTGAAGATCGAGCCACCGGGCGGCGACGAAACGCGCGGCTGGGGGCCGCCTTTCCTGGGCGACACGGCCTCGTACTTCATCGGCGTGAACCGCAACAAGGAAGGCATGACGCTGGACCTGTCGCAACCGGCCGGTCAGGAACTGCTGCGCCATCTGCTGGCGGACGCGGACGTGCTGGTCGAGAACTTCAAGCCCGGCACCCTGGAAAAATGGGGCTTGGGATTTGACACGCTGAGCCAGGCGTTTCCCAAGCTGGTGCATTGCCGTGTCAGCGGCTTCGGCGCCGATGGCCCCTTGGGCGGCCTGCCCGGCTACGACGCCTGCGCGCAAGCCATGTGCGGCCTGATGAGCGTGAACGGCGAAGCCGACGGCGACGCCACGCGCGTGGGCTTGCCGGTGGTGGACATGGTGACCGGTCTGAACGCCGCCGTCGCCATCCTGCTGGCGCTGAACGAACGCCATCGCAGCGGGCTGGGCCAGTTCCTGGACATCACTTTGTACGACTGCGCGCTGTCGCTGCTGCATCCGCACGCCGCCAATTTCTTCTACAGCGGCAAGGTGCCCAAGCGCAGCGGCAATGCGCATCCGAACATCGCGCCGTACGAAACCCTGCCCACCGCCAGTGGCCCGATCTTCCTGGCCGTGGGCAACAACCGCCAATTCGCGTTGATGGCGCAGGTGCTGGAGGCGCCGGAACTGGCCGCCGACCCGCGCTTTGCAACCAACGCCGACCGCCTGCAAAACCGCCAGGCCTTGCGTGACGCGCTGTCGGCCTTGCTGGCGCGGCAACACGCCGCGCCCTTGGCCGACCGCTTGCTGCGCGCCGGCGTGCCCGCCGCGGCGGTGCAGACGGTGGACGAGGCGCTGGCGCATCCGCACACACGCCATCGCGGCATGCTGGTGGAACAGGGCGACTACAAAGGGGTGGGTTCGCCCATCAAGCTGTCGCGCACGCCCGCCACCTTGCGCAAGCTGCCGCCCGCGCTGCAAGAGGCGCCATCAACGAATACCAACAACTAAGACATTTCGTTGCACCGCTGTAGCATCGGCTGCTACGTCCTCCCCTTAGACTTTTCGGGTCGCCTCCCGCGAGTTAAAGAAAGAGGAGAAAAAGAAGATGGCTACAACCGATGTAAAAGCCCCATCGCAATCGGAAAACGCGCCGCTCAAGCGCGTGATGGGCCCCAAGCTGCTGTTGCTGTTCATTGTTGGCGACATCCTGGGCACAGGCGTTTATGCATTGACCGGCCAGGTCGCCGCCGAAGTTGGCGGCGCCGCCTGGCTGCCCTTCCTGGTGGCGTTTGCCATCGCGCTGTTGACCGCGCTGTCCTACCTGGAACTGGTCACGAAATACCCCAAGGCGGCCGGCGCCGCGCTGTACGTGCACAAGGCGTTCGGCGTGCACTTTCTGACCTTCATCGTCTGCTTCACCGTCATGTGTTCGGGGCTGACATCCGCGGCCACGGCGTCCCAGGCTTTCGCCGCAAACCTGTTCGCCGCGTTCGGCATCAAGGCCGAGAAGACGTGGATTACGTTCGGCGCGCTGGGCTTCATGCTGGTGGTGATGCTGGTGAACCTGCGCGGCGCGGCCGAAAGCGTGAAGGCTAACGTGGTGCTGACGCTGATCGAGCTGACGGGCCTGCTGATGGTGATCCTGCTGGGCTTTTATGCCATCGCGGGTGGGCAGGCGGATTTCTCGCGCGTGATTGCGTTCGACACGCCCGAAGATAAAAGCGTGTTCCTGGCCGTGACGTCGGCCACCGCGCTGGCGTTCTTCGCCATGGTCGGCTTCGAGGATTCGGTCAACATGGCCGAGGAAACGCACGAGCCCAGCCGCATCTTTCCCAAGGTGATGTTGACGGGGCTGGGCATTACGGCCGTGATCTACGTGCTGGTGTCGATCTGCGCGGTGGCGCTGGTGCCGGTGGGCGAACTGGCCAAGAGCTCGACCCCGCTGGTGCTGGTGGTCAAGCGCGCCGCGCCGGGCCTGCCGGTGGAGTACATCATGCCGATCATCTCGATGTTCGCCGTGGCGAATTCGGCGCTGATCAACATGATGATGGCCAGCCGCCTGCTATACGGCATGTCGCGTCAGGGCGTGTTGCCGGCCTTTCTGGCGCACGTGCATCGCAAGAACCAGACGCCGTGGACGGCCATTCTGTTCACGACCGTGCTGGCCTTCGGCCTGATCATCCTGGTCTCGCTGGCCGACTCCGAAGCCATCCGCGCGTTGGGCGGCACCACGGCGCTGTTGTTGCTGGGCGTGTTCGCCTTCGTCAACGTGGCGGTGCTGGTCCTGCGCCGCGATAAGGTCAAGCATCAGCACTTCACCATCAACCGCATCGTGCCGTGGCTGGGCGCGGCGGCCTGCCTGTTCATGGTCACGCCGCTGACCGGCCGCGACGTCATCCAATATCAGGTGGCGGGCTGGTTGCTGTTGCTGGGCGTGGTGATGTGGGGCGTGACGTACATGGCGCACCGCAAGGAAGCGCGCATGGAGATCGACCCGGCGTCGCTGGATTGATGCGGCATCGTTGGAGTGGATGCGGCATCGCGGGATCGCCCCCGCATTGCTGGACTGACGAGGCGGGTGCGCATCGCGCGCCCGCCGTTGTCCGGCCTTTCGGGGTCAACCTCCTTTCGCCAAGCCTTCGCGGCGCGGGTCCACGCCGCCTTGCAAGCCGTTGGCATCGATCACGATGCCGTGGATGCCGCTGGGAAATTCAGTGATGCGCACCGGGTGGCCCATCGCTTCCAGCGCGGGCGCCAACGCTTCCAGCGCAGTGCCCTTTTCCAGTTCGGTTTCCTTGTTGCGGCTGCCCATGTTGGGCAGCGCGATGGCGGCCTGCATGTCCAGGCCCCAATCCAGCACGCCCACGATGGTCTTGGCCACGTAGTTGATGATGGCGCTGCCGCCGGGCGATCCCACCAGCATCACGGGTTTGCCGTCACGCAGCACGATCATCGGCGCCATCGAACTGCGCGGGCGTTTGCCCGCTTCGACGCGGTTGGCCACAAGCCGGCCTTCGGGGTCTTTGAACGACGAAGAAAAATCCGTCATTTCGTTGTTCAGCAAAAAGCCGCGCACGAAGATCTTGCTGCCGAATTCGCTTTCGATGGTCGTCGTCATGGACAGCGCGTTGCCCTTGGCGTCCACCGCCACCAGATGGCTGGTGGACGGCACTTCCAGCGCGTTGTCGCGGCCCAGGGTCAGCAGCTTGCCTTCGGGGTCGCCGGGCAGGGCCACCTTCATGCTGCGGTCGGGCTGAATCAACGCCCCGCGCGCGCGCAGATAGGCCGGATCCAGCAGCGCGCGCACCGGCACGTTGACGAAGTCCGGGTCGGCCACGTAGAAGTCGCGGTCGGCAAAGGCCAGTCGGCCCGCCTCGGAAAAATAATGCACGGCCTGCGTGGAGCCGGGCGCGTAGGTGGCAACCGGATACTGTTCCAACTCGCCCAGCATCTGCAACACCGCGATGCCGCCGCTGCTGGGCGGCGCCATGCCGCACAGCTGGTAGCCGCGATACGGGCCGCACACCGGGTCGCGCGTCTTGGCGCGGTAGTTGGCCAGGTCCGCCAGGGTCAGGTCGCCCGGCTTGGCGTGGCCACGCACGGCAGCCACGATGTCGCGCGCAATGTCGCCTTGATAGAAAGCGTCGGCGCCTTGCTGGGCCACGGCGCGCAAGGTGCGAGCAAATTCAGGATTCTTCAGCACATGGCCTACCGGCCAAGGCGTGCCATCGGGCGCATAGAAATACGCCGCGGCGGCGGCCTGCGTGGGCAGCGCCTTGTTGCCGGCCAGCAGCGTGTGCAGGCGGGGCGACACGGCAAAGCCCTGTTCGGCCAGGTCGATGGCGGGCTGGAACAGGTCGGCCCAGGGCAGCACGCCCGCTTCTTTGTGGGCCAGCTCCAGGCCGCGCAACAAGCCCGGTACGCCCACCGACATGCCGTTGTTGACGGCCTGCGCAAACGGCAGCGGCTTGCCGTCGGCGTCCAGGAAACGGTCGGGGCGCGCGGCGGCGGGCGCGGTTTCGCGGCTATCGACGGTCTGGATGCGCCCGGACTTGGCTGAATACCACACGATGAACGCGCCGCCGCCGATGCCGGACGATTGCGGTTCGACCAGGTTAAGCACGAGCTGCGTCGCGATGGCCGCGTCGATCACCGAGCCGCCCTTGCGCAGCATGGCGTCGCCCGCCACGGTGGCCAGCGGGTTGGCCGACACCATCATGTAATGCGAGGCGCGCACCAGTTTGCGCGCTTGGGCACCGCTGGCGGCTTCGGGGTTGATGTCTTCGGTGGCCGGCGTGCGGGCCCAGGCGGCCGGAACGGGGGCCACGCTGGCGGCCAGGGTGGCGGCAAACAAGATGGCGGCGGCGTGGCGGCAAGCGCGCATGATGAGCTCCAGGGTGGCGCCGGGGGGTCCGGCAGGCGTTCATGATGATCGGCCAGCGGGTCGCGCCCCGTCAACCGCTTAGAATCGCGGTTCCGGTTCCCGCCCCCTATCCCGTCCTGCCATGCGCCTGCGCCACATCGAAATTTTCGAAGCGATCCGTCGTACCGGTTCCCTGACCGAGGCCGCAGCCGCGCTGCATATCTCGCAGCCGGCCGCCAGCAAGCTGCTGGCGCATGCCGAGGCGCAGCTGGGCTTCAAGTTGTTTGATCGCGTCAAGGGCCGGCTGGTGGCCACGCGAGAAGCCGAGATCCTGACGCCAGAGGTCGCCCGGCTGAACCAGGATCTGAACAGCGTGCGCCGGCTGGTCGCCAACCTGCGCGACCGGCCGCATGGGCATTTGCGGCTGGGTTGCGCGCCCGCGCTGGGCCTAGGCCTGCTGCCCGGCGTGGTGCGCGACAGCCGCGACGCGCAGCCCGGCATCACGTTCGACATCCACACCCATCACAGCGCGGAACTCGTGCAGGGCCTGCTGACGCGTGAACTGGACCTGGCCATTACCTTCGACACCAACGACTATCCGGGCCTGACGCGCACCGGCCTGGGCCACACCGAACTTGTGCACCTGAGCCGCCGGCCGACCACGGGGCCCATGCGCCTGGCCGAGCTGGCCGATCCCACCGCTGAAACGCTGATCGTGCTGGATGCGGGCGACGCATCTGGCGCGTTGCTGCAAATGGCCCTGGACGCGCAGGGGCTGGCGCCGCAGGTCTCCATCCAGGTGCAGACGCATTACGTGGCCTGCGCGCTGGTGGACGCCGGTTGCGGCGACGCTATCGTCGACGCCATCACCGCGCAGGCCATGCTGCGCCCCGGCATGCACCTGCGCCGCCTGGAGCCAGCGCTGCGCGTGCCCATCAGCATCATGGTGCGCAACCAGGACCCGTTGTCGGCGTTGCATGGCGACCTGATCGAGCGGCTGCGCGCGGCCTGCGCCGCCCGCGTGGCGTCTCTGGATGGGGCGCAGTAGCGGGGTAGCGTCGTAGTGGCCCGGCGTCGCGGCATCGCGCCCGTGCGCGCGTACCGCATGCCTCGTGGGCCGCATCACGCCGCGACATAAAAAAACGGGCGCCTGTCGGGCGCCCGTTTTCATTTCAGCATCAAGGACCGGCTTGGCGGCCAGCCCCCAAGCCGCATCAATCCAGCTTGATGTTCTGCTTCTTCACCACGTCTTGAGCCCAGTCGTACTGCTCTTTGATTTCCTTGGCGAACTCTTCAGGCGTGTTGCCCGACGGCGCCGAGCCCTGGTCGTCCAGCGCCTTGATGACCTTCGGGTCCTTCAGGGCCACGACGGCAGCGTCACGCAGCTTGTTCACGACGTCCATCGGCGTGCCCTTGGGGGCCAGCAGGCCGTACCAGACGGGCTGGTTCAGCACCGGGAAGCCGGCGTCCTTGAACGTGGGCACACCCTTGACGGCGGGAATCTGCTCGGGCCAGGCGATGGCCATGGCGTTCAGCTTGCCCGCCTGGATCTGCGGCATCGAGGACGGCAGGTTGTCGAACAGGATTTCGATCTGGCCGCCGACGGCGTCGGCCACGGCCGGGCCCGAACCCTTGTAGGGCACGTGCACGATGTCGGTGCCCGTGGCCATCTTGAACGATTCGCCCATCAAGTGCAGCACGCCGCACGTGCCCGAGCTGCCATACGAGTACTTGCCCGGGTTCTTCTTCAGTTCTTCGATGAAGCCCTTGAAGTCCTTGGCCGGGAACTTCGGGTTCACGGCAACCACGTTCGCCGTGTTGGCGAAGTTGGTGACCGGCTGGAAGTCCTTGATCGGGTCGTACGGCAGGTCCTTCGGACGGCAGGCCGGGTTGACGGCCATGGTGGAGACCGTGGCGATCGACAGCGTGTAGCCGTCGGCATCGGCGCGCGCGGCTTCAGAGGCACCGATGGCGCCACCCGCGCCACCCTTGTTTTCCACGACCATCGGCTGGCCAAGTTCCTGGCTCATGCGTTGCGTCACGAGGCGCGCGATGATGTCGGTGGAACCACCGGGCGCGAACGGAACGATCACGCGGATGGGCTTGCTGGGGTACTTGTCGGCGGCATGCGCAACAGAGGCGCCAAGCGTGCCGGCGGCGCCGGTAGCCAAAGCGATAGCCACGGCCAGGGAGCGAACTTTATTCATAGGTGTGTTTCCTCCAAGAGTGCGAGCCCGTATGTAAACGGACCGTTTTGAGATGGTCTCCGCCTGTGGACGGGCCAGCAGATAACGGTGGGAGCGCATTGCTTCTGTGCAGCGTGTGTGGCGCTGCTTTTATAAGGTGCTTGTGGCAGACGCGCCCGCCAGAATGACGGAGAATAGCAGCAAATGCTTACACCCGCATAGCGTGCCGATCCCCGGCCAACGCGCTGTTAAAACACCCTTTCCTCATGTCGGTCGCCTTTCTGGTTTTCCCTGATTTCATGCTGGTAGCGCTCGGCTGGGCGCTGCGTCACAAGCTGGGTTTTTCGCGCGAGTTTTTTGCCGGCACCGAGCGTCTCGTCTACTTCGTCCTGTTCCCCGCGCTGCTGTTCCAATCGATTCTGCGCACGCCCATCACCGCCGGCAACGCAGCCATGTTGCTACAGGCCACGGCGGCGGTGGTGGTGGCGGGTGTGGCAATGTCGTGGCTGGCCGGCTGGGTGTTGCGGCCGTCGGCGGTGGGACTGGCGTCGTCGGCCCAATGCGGATATCGCTTCAACACGTATATCGGCCTGGCGCTGTCGGCGAGTCTTGCCGGCACGCAGGGCCAGACGGTGATGGCGCTGATCATCGGCTTTGCCGTGCCCATGGCCAACGTGGCCGCCGTCTACGGCCTGGCGCGCCACAACGGCGGCAATCTGCTGCGCGAACTGGCGCGCAACCCGCTGGTCGTGTCCACGCTGCTGGGCCTCGCGTGCAATCTGGCGGGCCTGCACCTGCCCGGCCCCGTCGACACGGTGTTGGGACGCCTGGGCGCCGCCGCCCTGGCGCTGGGCATTATTTGCGTGGGCGCCAGCCTGGCCTGGGAAGGCGGCAAGGGTTACGGCACCTTGATTGCCTGGATGCTGGCCGTGAAGCTGGTCGCCCTGCCCGCCGTGGCGCTGGGCGTGGCGCTGCTGCTGGGCCTGCCGCCGCTGGAAGCGCGCATGCTGCTGCTGTTCGCCGCCCTGCCGACGGCGTCCGCCGCTTATGTGCTGGCGATGCGCATGGGCGGCGACGGGCGCATGGTGGCCGTGCTGATTTCGCTGGGCACGCTGTTCTCGGCGGTCACGATTCCGATGTGGCTGCTGCTGGCCGGGCAGCCCTGACCCGACGAAAAAAGGCTGCCGGGATGGCAGCCTTCTCAGGGTTAAGCTTGGCCCAGGCTTGGGCCAGGGCGCTTAGGACTTGCGCGCGTTGGTCATCGACCCGGGCACCACCCATTCGGCGAACTGCGCTTCGGTCACGTAACCCAGCGCCAGCGCCGACTCCTTCAGCGACAAGCCTTCCTTGTGCGCCTTCTTGGCAATCTGCGCGGCCTTGTCGTAGCCGATGTGCGGGTTCAGCGCCGTCACCAGCATCAGTGACCGGTCGACCAGTTCAGCGATGCGCTCGTGGTTCGGCTCGATGCCGGTCGCGCAGTGCGCATTGAAGCTGGCCATGCCGTCCGTCAGCAGGCGCACCGATTGCAGGAAGTTGTGGATCACGAGCGGCTTGAACACGTTCAGTTCGAAGTTGCCGCTGGCGCCGCCGATATTGATGGCGACGTCGTTGCCCAAGACCTGCGCGGCCAGCATGGTGATGGCTTCGCACTGCGTGGGGTTGACCTTGCCCGGCATGATCGAGCTGCCCGGTTCGTTTTCCGGAATGCTGATTTCGCCCAGGCCCGAACGCGGCCCGCTGGACAGCCAGCGCACGTCGTTGGCGATTTTCATCAACCCCGCCGCCAGCGACTTCAACGCGCCGTGCGCGAACAGCAAGGCCTCGTGCGAGGCCAGCGCCTGGAATTTGTTGGGCGCCGACACGAAGGCGGTGCCGGTGGCATGCGCCAGGTCGGCCGACACCTTGGCGCTGAATTCGGGATGCGCGTTCAGGCCCGTGCCTACCGCCGTGCCGCCGATGGCCAGCTGATGCAGGCCGGGCAGCGTGGCGCGGATCTGCTGTTCGGCCAGATCCAGCTGGGCGACATAGCCGGACAGTTCCTGGCCCAGCGTCAACGGCGTGGCGTCCTGCAAGTGCGTGCGGCCGATCTTGACGATGTCATAGAACGCGGCGCTTTTCTCGGCCAGCGTGGCGCGCAATTGCTTCAGCGAAGGCAGCAGGTGATGTTCGACTTCAACGGCGGCGGCCACGTGCATGGCGGTCGGGAACGTGTCGTTGGACGACTGGCCACGATTGACGTGGTCGTTCGGGTGCACCTTGCGCTCTTCGCCGCGCACGCCGCCCAGCAGTTCCGACGCGCGGTTGGCCAGCACTTCGTTCATGTTCATGTTGCTTTGCGTGCCCGAGCCCGTCTGCCAGACCGACAGCGGAAATTCGTTGGGCCACTTGCCGGCGATGACTTCGTCGGCCGCGCGGATGATGCCGTCGGCGATCTTCGGGTCCAGCTCGCCCAACTCGGCATTGACCTTGGCGGCCGCGCGCTTCAGGCGCGCCATGGCGTTGACCAGCGGGACAGGCATCTTTTCCGTGGAAATCGCGAAAAAATGCAGCGAACGTTGCGTTTGGGCGCCCCAGAGGTGATCCTCGGGGACCTCGATAGGCCCAAACGTGTCTTTTTCGATGCGGGTCTTCATGGCGCGTACAACTCCCGTGGCGGCTGACAGTCGCAAAGCGCGGCGTCGGCCGCAAGCGACTTATTGAGAATGACAATCACTAATAAGATTAGCAGAAACCCGCATTCCTATAATTGCGGAAATCCGTAATCCCTTCACCGTTTTTTACCACTCGCCCCGCGCCATGTCCGCCCCTCTTTGCAGCCTGACCTTGCACCTGCCCGACGAAGCCGCCACGGAATCGCTGGCGCGGCAGCTTGCCCCTCTGGTTTCCGGGGGACAGACCGCGCCCGCCGGCGCCTGCATACACCTGCAAGGCGACCTTGGCGCGGGTAAAACGGCCTTCACACGCGCCCTGTTGCGGGAATGCGGCATCACCGGTCGAATCAAAAGTCCCAGCTACGCGCTGCTTGAATCCTATAAAGTTTCTAACTTATACTTCTATCATCTTGATTTTTATAGATTTAGTGATTCGCGCGAATGGTTGGACGCAGGATTTCGGGATTTACTGCGTGAAGACGCGGTGGTTTTGATCGAATGGCCGGAGCGGGCCGAGGGCCTTTTGCCCCCGCCCGACTTGCTGATTTCCCTGGCTTATGCCGATGAGGGCCGCGACGCCACCCTGACCGCGTACACCGCACGAGGACAAACATGGTTGAACGCGATTGTCCCCCCGCCAAAGACGGCGCCCTTCCCTCGGCAGGCGCCACCCGACGACGCCTGATCAGCGTCGCCGCCACTCTGCTCGTCCTGCCGGTTTTGCCGCGCCTGGCGCAGGCGGCAACGATCCTGGCTGTCCGCACCTGGCCGGCCGACGAATACACCCGGGTCACGCTGGAGCTCGATAGCGAGCTGAAGGCGGAACAATTCACGCTTGAAAATCCCCATCGGCTGGTCGTCGATATCGAGGGACTGACCCTTAGCGCGGCCTTGAACGATCTGGTCTCCAAGGTTCGCCCCGACGATCCCTATATTCAAAGCCTGCGCGTGGCCCAGAACCGCCCGAACGTGGTTCGGCTGGTGTTCGACCTGAAGCAGCCCGTGGCGCCGCAGGTATTCACGCTCAAGCCCGTGGCCGACTACCAGTACCGCCTGGTGCTGGACCTGTACCCGAAGATCGCCCAGGACCCGCTGGTGGCGATCCTGAACAAAAGCGGCCCGGACGTCGACGACCCCCTGGCGCGCATCCTGGAAGACATCCAGCGCAACCCGGTTACGCGCGCCGACCCGCCCGAACCGCCGCGCGTGCGAGGCCAACAGCCCGCCCCGCCCTTGCCCACCGCGCCCAAGTCGCCCCCGGCCACCGCCGGCCGTGGCAAGCAGCGCATGCTGACCATCGCACTGGACCCCGGCCACGGCGGCGAAGACCCTGGCGCCATCGGCAGCAGCGGCCTGCGCGAAAAAGACGTGGTGCTGCGCATCGCCCGGCGCCTGAAAGCGCTGATCGACAGCCAGCCCTACATGCGCGCCTACCTGACCCGCGACGACGATTACTTCGTGCCGCTGCACGTGCGCGTGCAAAAGGCCCGCCGCGTACATGCCGACCTGTTCATCTCGATCCACGCCGATGCCTGGGTCAAGCCGTCGGCCAACGGCTCGTCGGTGTTTGCGCTGTCGCAACGCGGCGCATCCAGCGCGCAGGCGCGTTGGATGGCCGACAAGGAAAACGCGGCCGACCTGATCGGCGGCGTCAACCTGGGCAGCCACGACCGTCAGGTGGCCAAGGTACTGCTGGACTTGTCCACCACCGCGCAAATCAATGATTCGCTCAAGGTGGGCAACGCCTTCCTGGACGAAATCAAGAAGATCAACCGCCTGCACAAGAACAGCGTCGAACAGGCCGGTTTTGCCGTGCTGAAAGCGCCGGACATTCCTTCGGTGCTGGTCGAAACCGCCTTCATCAGCAACCCGCAAGAAGAAGCCCTATTGCGCAGCAATTCGCACCAGGAGAAGCTGGCGCAAGCCATGATGACGGGCATTCAACGCTACTTCACGGCCAACCCGCCGTTGGCGCGCCTGGGCGACGTCAGCTGAACCCGCCGGCGTAACAACCCACAACCGCGACAACGGTCACAATAAAAAAGGGCG
>NZ_JBLVOL010000066.1:82906-88080 GCF_053543755.1 Achromobacter semiaridum
TTGACGGCGCATCGCCCTTTTTTCGACCCCGCGCAGCGTCGCGCGCCGGGGTTTCCCGAAGCTTTTTACGCCCGGCGTGACTTGATGATCTTGAACACGCCCGCGCCCACCACCGGCACGATGGCAGCGGCCAGGCCCAGCAGGACGATGGTGTTCAGGTGTTCGCGCACCAGCGGGATGTTGCCAAAGAAATAGCCGGCGGCCACCAGGCTGATCACCCAGAACAAGGCGCCCAGGATGTTGAACATCTGGAAGCGCGACATCGACATATCGGCCACGCCCGCCACGAAGGGCGCGAAGGTGCGCACGACGGGGATGAACCGCGACATGACGATCGTCTTGCCGCCGTGCTTTTCATAGAACGCGTGCGTGCGCATCAGCGCGCCGCGGTCCAGAAAGCGCAGGTTCATGGAAAACACACGCGGGCCGATGTAGCGCCCTATCATGTAGTTCAGCGTGTTTCCGGAAATGGCGGCCACGATCAGCAGCACGGCCATCAACACCGGGTCGATATGCCCCGTGGCGCCGAACGCGCCCGCGATGAACAGCAGGGAATCGCCGGGCAGGAACGGCAGCACGACCAAGCCGGTCTCGGCGAATACGATCAGGAACAGCACCAGGTACACCCACACGCCATATTGCGCGACCCAGACGCCCAGCGTCTTGTCGATGTGGAGGACCATATTGAAAAATTCAAGCATTCAGCGGCCTGGAAGTCGGAAGGAAGGTTAAACCTTCGCGACTATAGCCGACCCGCCCATGACGCTAAAATCGTCCACACAGCACCACCAGACCTAAGCCTAATGACAGAACGCCGTTCCATTCTTGCGCTTCCCGACTTGCTGATCAGCCAGATTGCCGCTGGCGAAGTCATCGAGCGGCCCGCCTCCGTACTCAAGGAAATTCTTGAGAACGCCATCGATGCGGGCGGCCGCGCCATCGAAGTGCGCCTGGAAGGCGGCGGCATCCGCCGCATTGCCGTCACGGACGACGGCGGCGGCATTCCGCCGGACGAGCTGCCGCTGGCGCTGGCGCGCCATGCCACCAGCAAGATCCGCTCGCTGAACGAGCTGGAATCGGTTGCGTCGATGGGGTTTCGTGGAGAGGCCCTGGCCTCGATTGCCTCGGTGGCGCAGGTGACCATCATTTCGCGCACCCGCGACGGCGAACACGCCTGGCAGATCGATGCGGGCAGCATGCAGGTCAGCCCCGCTTCCGGCCCACCGGGCACCACCGTGGACGTGCGGCAGTTGTTCGACGCCGTGCCGGCCCGGCGCAAATTCCTGCGGTCCGAGGCCACCGAATTTGGCCATTGCGTTGATGCGATGGAACGCATCGCACTGGCGCATCCGCAGATTGCGTTCCGCCTGTTTCACCATGATCGCGCGCAGCGGCAATGGTTGCCGGCCGAACCGCCCCAACGCATCCGGGACGTGCTGGGCGCGGAATTCGCCGAGCACGGGCTGCTGCTCTCGCACTCGGTGGGCACCGTCAGCCTTGCCGGCATGATCACCCGCCCGACCGCCGCCCGCGCCCGTGCCGACCGCCAATACCTGTACGTGAACGGCCGCTACGTGCGCGACCGCACGGTCAGCCACGCGCTGCGCGCCGCGTATGCCGACGTGCTGCACGGCGACCGCCAACCTGCCTACGTGCTGTTCCTGGACATCGACCCGGCCGCCGTGGACGTGAACGTGCACCCGGCCAAACACGAAGTCCGCTTCCGCGACAGCGGCGCGGTGCACCGCTTTGTGTCGCACGCCGTGGGCCAGACGCTGGCGCAGACGGGCGGCTCGTCAGCCGTCACGCCTTCGCGGCAGGAACAGGAAGAAGACGGCGGCTTTGAGACGGTGGCGTCGGCTACGGCGGCAGGGGGCTCCGGTTCGGGCTTGGGTTCGGGTTCTGGCTTGGGTTCCGGCTCAGGCTTGGGGGCCGGTTCAGTTTCCGGATCGGGTTCCGGATCGAGCTTGGCGTCTGGGTCGGGCTTCGGCGCCGGTGCCGATACCGATGCCGGTCACACTGTCGCGGACACCGCCTCCGCCCACGCGCGCCCCCACGACGGCCACGAAGCCTCCGGCACCGCACCGAACACCATCCGCCCCGGCTACACCGGCCAGAATGCCGCCTACGGCCTGCGCCCGTCGCCCGCGCCGCAACGCGCGCACACGCAGGTCCCGTTCCGCCTGCATGCCGAGCCCGCCGGCAACCCCGTCGCCGACTGGCAATCGCTGTATCGCCCGCTGAACGACGACACGGCCGCCAAGGTCACACCCGTCAGCGAACCCCGGCCCGCGCCCTCCCTGCCCATGGACGAGGAACATCCGCTGGGCATGGCGCTGGCGCAACTGCACGGCATCTACATCCTGGCGCAGAACCGCCGGGGCATGGTGCTGGTGGATATGCACGCGGCGCACGAGCGCGTCGTCTACGAACAGCTCAAGCAGGCGCTGGATGCGCGCAGCCTGCCACGCCAGGACCTGCTGGTGCCCGTGGTGTTCCACGCCCAGGAAAAAGACGTGGCGCTGATCGAGGAATTTGAAGAGCAGCTCAGCGACCTGGGTTTCGAGATGCGCCCGTCCGGCCCCACGTCCATCGCCGTGCGCTCGGTGCCCGCCATCCTGGCGCGCGGCGACATCGAAACGCTGGCGCGCGCGGTGCTGCGTGATCTTGGCGCCGTGGGCGTATCGCGCCTGTTGACCGAACAACGCAACGAACTGCTGTCCACCATGGCGTGCCACGGCTCCGTGCGCGCCAACCGCAGGCTGACCATCGAAGAAATGAACGGGTTGCTGCGCCAGATGGAAGCCACCGAACGCGCCGACCAGTGCAACCATGGCCGTCCGACCTGGGTGCAATGGTCGGTGTCCGACCTGGACAAGCTCTTTCTGCGCGGACAATAAGCTTGGCCTCTTCCCTGCCCCCCGATACCCCGCTGGTGATCTGCCTGGCCGGCCCCACGGCCGCCGGCAAAAGCGCGTCCACCCTGGCCCTGGCCGAGCGCTGGCCGATGGAAGTCGTCAACGTCGATTCGGCCACCATCTACCGCGGCATGGACATCGGCACCGCCAAGCCCTCGCCAGAGGAACAGGCGCGAGTGCCGCAGCACCTGCTGGACATCCTGGACCCCGCGCAGTCGTATTCCGCCGCCGAGTTTCGCGCCGATGCGCTGCGATTGATCGACGAGATCCGCGCGCGGGGCCGCATCCCGCTGCTGGCCGGCGGCACGATGATGTACTACAAGGCGCTGCGCGACGGGCTGGACGACCTGCCCCAGGCCGACCCCGCCTTGCGCGCCGAGATCGAAGCCCGCGCCGCCATCCAGGGCTGGCCCGCGCTGCATACCGAATTGGCGCGGCTGGACCCGATCACGGCGGCGCGCCTGGCGCCCAACGACAGCCAGCGCATCCAGCGCGCGCTGGAAATCTGCCGGCTGACGGGTCAACCGATGTCGGCGTTGCTATCGCGCGGCCAGCAAAAGCCCGACGACGACGCCAACCACTACCTGACCATCAGCCTTGAACCGTCGGAGCGCGCCGCGTTGCACGCGCGCATCGAACAGCGCTTTGACGCCATGCTGGCCAACGGCCTGCTGGACGAAGTGCGCGCGCTACGCGCCCGGGCCGATCTGCATCCGGGGCTGCCGTCCGTGCGCTGCGTGGGTTATCGGCAGATGTGGGCGCATCTGGATGGCGAGGTGGACCTGCCCACCGCGCGTGAACAGGGCATTGCCGCCACGCGCCAACTGGCCAAGCGCCAGATCACCTGGCTGCGCGCCCAGCCCGACCGCGTCATCGTCGATTGCCTGGCCAGCGACGCGGTGGCGCAAACCATCGACGCGGTAGCGCTGGCGCTGGCGGGCAAGCGCTTGTAGCAGAATGACGCTTGCCCAAGTCGCGCCTTGCGCGTGGCGCAACGCGGCGAAACGCTGGCGACAGCACGAGTTGCTTCGGGCCCGCCCATGAAAAAACCCGCCAACGGCGGGTTTTTCATGCTCATGCACGCGAAGCCAAACCAGTCGGGCTTACACCACGAAGGTTTGCGCCATGCCTTCGGTCTGCTCGACGATTTCACCGATCTTGTTGACCGTTTCACCTTGCTCGCGCAAGGTCGCGGCGATGGCGTCGGCCTGGGCCGCGTCCACCACCAGCACCATGCCGATGCCGCAGTTGAAGACGCGGTGCATTTCCGTGTCTTCCACGCCGCCCTGCTCTTGCAGCCACTGGAACAGCTTGGGCATTTCCCAGCCGTCGCGATGCAGCTTGGCCGACAGACCGGCTTGCAGGATGCGCGGCACGTTGTCCAAGAGGCCGCCGCCGGTAATGTGGGCCAGGCCCTTGATGTCGGTGCCGTGCTTGGCCAGCGCGGCCAGCACTTGCTTGACGTAGATGCGCGTGGGCGCCATCACCACGTCAACCAGCGGCTGGCCGTGGAAGTCGTCCGTCGGCTTGGCGCCGGCGCGTTCGATGATCTTGCGCACCAACGAAAACCCGTTGGAATGCACGCCGCTGGAGGCCAGGCCCAGCACCACGTCGCCCGGCTTGATGGACTTGCCGTCGATGATGGCGGACTTTTCCACCGCGCCCACCGCAAAGCCGGCCAGGTCGTATTCGCCGTCCGGATACATGCCCGGCATTTCAGCGGTCTCGCCGCCAATCAGCGCGCAGCCCGACAATTCGCAGCCCTTGGCAATGCCGCCCACCACCGACGCCGCCGTGTCCACCGAAAGCTTGCCGCAGGCAAAGTAGTCCAGGAAGAACAGGGGCTCGGCGCCCTGCACCAGGATGTCGTTGACGCTCATGGCGACCAGGTCGATACCCACGGTGTCGTGGCGGTTCCATTCGAACGCCAGGCGCAGCTTGGTGCCCACGCCGTCGGTGCCCGACACCAGCACGGGCTCGTTGTACTTCTTGGGCACTTCGAACAGCGCGCCAAAGCCGCCGATACCGGCCAGCACCCCGGGGCGCATCGTGCGCGCGGCGAGGGGTTTGATACGGTCGACCAGGGCGTCGCCTGCGTCGATGTCGACACCGGCATCGCGGTAGGTCAAGGGGGCTTTAGGTTGATTCGTCATGAGAAATGCCGTGGGGTATGTAACAATTGCTGGGAATTTGGTGGAACGCCCCGCATTTTACGATGTTGCGGGCCTGTGCAGGGTTCGGACTGGCCGGGGGGGG
>NZ_JBLVOL010000066.1:88107-102011 GCF_053543755.1 Achromobacter semiaridum
CCCGGGCGGGTCGGGCTGGCCGGGGAGCAAAAAGGGCGCAAACCCAAGCCTGGCAAAGCCCTTGAGCGCGACACCATCCCCCCAGGTGGTTTAAAGTGTTGGGTTGGCCGGGTTGGATTTTGCCAGTTTCTGGCGGGCATTACCCGAATCGGCCCCGTGTATCACCGTTTTTTGGCTTTTCCGGCAACACCGGCATGCCCATCGCGCCGCAGCGAGCCTTGCGCAGACATACCGCGCACGGCATTGGAAGTACCGAACAAGCCTGATTGATAACCTCTCATGAACCGCCAGCTGCTGCTCGACGTTCTTCCCGCGCCAGCGCCATCGCTGAACAACTATATCGCCGGCCCCAACGGGGAAGCGCTGGCGGCCGTGCGCGCGCTCAATCCGGGTCGCGCGCTGTATATATGGGGCGCCGCGGGGTGTGGCCGGACCCATCTGCTGCGCGCCCTGACCGCGCGGCCGGACGCCGTCTTCGTTGATCCGGCCAAGGGCGAAACCATGCTGCGCCGCCTGGCCGAGGCCGATTCCAAATCCCCCATGCCGAAGTTCGTGGCCGTTGACGACGTGCACCGCATGGACGACAGCCGCCAGGCCGCCCTGTTTGCGCTGTACAACCGCTGGCGTGAATCCGCCGCCACGGGCCGCGCCTTTGCGCTGGCGCTGGCCGGCGACCGCGCCCCGCTGTCCATGCCGCTGCGCGAAGACCTGCGCACCCGCCTGGGCTGGGACCTGGTGTTCCGCCTGGACCCGCTGTCCGACGCCGACAAGCTGGCCGCGCTGTCCGCGCAGGCCGCCGAACGCGGCATGCACCTGGCGCCCGAAATCATCAACTGGATGCTGATTCATCACGAACGCGACATCCGCAAACTGGCCGCGTTGATCGACGCGCTTGACCGCTATTCCCTGGCCACCGGCCGTCCCATCACCCTGCCATTGCTGCGCGCCATGCTCGCAGATCCTGATTCGCAACGCACATGACATCCCGACGTCTCGCCCTGTTCGACCTGGACCACACCCTGTTGCCGCTGGACAGCGACTATCAATGGGCCGACTACCTGGCCCGCACAGGCCGCGCCGGAGACCCCGTCCAGGCCCGTCGCCAGAACGACGACCTGATGGACCGCTACAACCGCGGCGAACTCACCGCCGAACAGGCAGCCGAATTCATGCTGGGCCTGCTGGCGGCGCATTCGCCCTTCGACCTGGCCGACTGGCATGAAGAATTCATGCGCGAGGTCATCCGCCCGTCCATCACGGCCGACGCGCGCGCGCTGGTGCAATCCCACCTGGACGCCGGCGACCTGTGCGCCATCGTCACGGCCACCAACAGCTTTGTCACCGCCCCCATCGCGCGCGCCTTCGGCGTGCCCTACCTGGTGGCCACCGACGCCGAATACCTGCGCGGTCGCTACACCGGCCGCATCCTGGGCACGCCCAGTTTCAAGGAAGGCAAGGTAGTGCGCGTGAACGAATGGCTGTCCAATCTGGGATTGGCGCTTGCGGATTTCCCCGAATCGTTTTTCTATAGCGATTCGGTCAATGATGTGCCTCTGCTGGAAAAGGTGACCCGTCCGATCGCCGCCAACCCCAGCCCGACCTTGCGCACCATCGCAAAGGACCGTGGCTGGCAAGTGATCGACTTGTTCGACCACATGGAAGACTCGAAGTCCTAATGATCACTGAAACCATAAAAAAATTCGTCGGCCGCTTGTTCGCGCCGGCACCCCGGGGGCCGTTGCGCATTGGGCGCGACAAGCACGGCATTGATCGCCGTAACGTTTCTCGCCACGCCATCAAGGTCTGCGAAGTCTTGCGCCAGCACGGCTACGAAGGCTATATCGTGGGCGGCGCGGTGCGCGACCTGATCGTCGGACTGGAACCCAAGGATTTCGACGTGGCCACCAACGCCACGCCCGAACAGATCCGCCCGCTGTTTCGCCGCGCGCGCATCATCGGCCGCCGCTTTCAGCTGGTGCACGTGGTGTTCGGCCAGGAAATCATCGAAACCTCCACCTTCCGCGCCCCGGCGTCCGAAGAGCAGGAAACCGATGAACACGGCCGCATCTTGCGCGACAACGTGTTCGGGTCACAAGAAGAAGACGCCAAGCGCCGCGACTTCACCATGAACGCGCTGTACTACGACCCGCACACCGAGGAAGTCATCGACTACCACAACGGTGTGGCCGACCTGAAAAAACGCCAGGTCCGCATCATCGGCGACCCGGTCAAGCGTTACCGCGAAGACCCGGTGCGCATGCTGCGCGCGGTGCGCTTTGCCGCCAAGCTCAACGGCACGATCGACCCCGCCACGCGCGAGCCCATCAGTACCATGGCCGAGCTCATCGAAAACGTGCCGGCCTCGCGCCTGTTCGACGAAATGCTCAAGCTGTTGACCTGCGGCCACGCCATGGACTGCCTGCGCCAGCTGCGCGCCGAAGGCCTGCACAACGGCCTGCTGCCCTTGCTGGACGTGGTGCTGGAACAGCCCGGTGGCGAACACTTCGTGGAACTGGCGCTGGAACGCACCGACGCCCGCGTGCGCGCCGGCAAGACGGTCAGCCCCAGCTTCCTGTTTGCCGCGCTGCTGTGGCAGCAGGTGGACGTGCGCTGGAAGCAGTTGCGCGCGCAGGGCGAACACACCATACCCGCGCTGTCGCAAGCGGCCGATTCGGTGCTGGACGAACAGACGGAAAAGCTGGCCATCCAGCGTCGCTTCTCGTCCGACATGCGTGAAATCTGGTTCATGCAGCCGCGTTTCGAGCGTCGCATGGGCAAGACGATTTTCCGCATGATCGAACAACCGCGCTTCCGCGCCGCCTGCGACTTTCTGCAATTGCGCGCAGCGGCCGGCGAATTCGACAGCGTGCTGGCGCAGTGGTGGATGGACCTGGCCAATGCCGACGACGTGACGCGCGCCGACATGATCGAAGAAGTCGCGCGCCTGCCGCGCGAAGCCGGCGATGGCGGCATGGGCGGCATGGGCAGCCCCGCTACGTCGACCGGCACGCGCAAGCGCCGGCGTCCGCGCCGTTCGCCGTCGCGCGGCCCGGCCACCCCCGAGTAAACCGTGTCGCCCGCTTTGGTCCGCGCCTATATCGGCCTGGGCGCCAACCTGGGCGACAGCGCGGCCACCTTGCGCCGCGTGCTGGCCCAATTGCAGGCCACGGACGGCATCGACGCCGTGACGGCGTCGCCGTTCTACCGCAGCGCGCCGGTGGACGCCACCGGCCCCGACTTCGTCAATGCCGTGGCGGCGCTGGACACGCGTCTGCCGCCACTGGCATTGCTGGATGCGCTACAGGCGCTGGAAAACCAGCACGGGCGGCTGCGCCCTTACAAGAACGCGCCGCGCACGCTGGACCTGGATCTGCTGACGTACGACGACCAGCAGCTGGACCACCAGCGGCTGATCCTGCCCCATCCGCGCATGCATCAACGCGCGTTCGTGCTGCTGCCACTGCAAGATCTGGCGCCGGACATGCAGGTGAATGGCCGGCCGATTTCAACGTGGATCGCCGAGACCCAGGATCAGGCGATCGAACGCCTGCCGGATTGATCGGGCCGGCAGCCCCCAGCTAGGGGCCGGCGCCTACGCTTTAGGCGCAAACGCCATCATCGCGCGTTCCACGTCTTCCACTTGCGGCAACCCGGCCTCATTACCCAGATGCTGGATCTTGTGCGCCGACGCCGCGCGCGCAAAGGTGAAGTGTTCCAGCCAGGGCAATTCGGGCCGGTTCAAATACGACCACACATAGGCGCCGTGGAACACGTCGCCCGCCCCCGAGGTATCCACGATGCGTTCGCCCGGCACATCCAGCGATGGCAACGTATCGACGCGCCCCGCCTCGTCGTACCAAAGCATGCCGCGTTCGCCCATCGTGACCGCGCCGATGCGGCAGCCGCGGGCCTTCAGCAAGTCCAGCAGCCCGGCCGGGCTCAGCGCCAGCTGTTCGCACATGCGCTCCGCGCACACGGCCACGTCGATATGGCGCAGCAGTTCGTCGGTGTTCTCGCGCACGCCGCCGCCGTCCAGCGACGTCAGCACGCCCGCCTGCCGGCATGCGCGCGCATAGTGCAGCGCGGCGTCGGGCTGATGGCCGTCCAGATGCAACGCGCGAAATGCGCCGATATCCAGCCGGGGGAAATCGTTCAGATATTGCACGTCGCGCGCGCGCACAATGGCGCGCTTGCCGTGATTGGGCATGATGAACGACAACGATGACCGGCGCACATGCCGCGCATGCAGCGTGATGCCGTGCGCGGCGGCCATGTCGGTGTACATGTGGCCCAGCCAATCGGGCGCCAGCGAACAGATCAGGTCGGGCGGCGTGCCCAGCTTGCCGCAGGTAAACGCCGCCGTGACGGCGTTGCCGCCAAAGGACACGGCGTAGTCACGCGCCACGCTTTTTTCGTCGCCGGTGGGCCATTCGTCGGCCAGTATGGTGACGTCGATGTAGGTGTGCCCGATAAAGAGCGCATCGCTCATGTGGGAGCCTGCTCGCCGGCCTGAGCAAGCACCAGGCGCGCGCGAGCGATGACGGGTGCATCCACCATCTTGCCGTCCAGCATGAAGGTGCCTGCCGCCGTCTCGCGATGCGTGGCCACCACGCGCCGCGCCCAGGCCAGTTCTTCGCGCGCCGGCACGAACGCCGCGTGAATCACCGGCACTTGCGCCGGGTGGATGCACAGCATGCCGCCAAAGCCCATCTGCTGGGCGCGCCCCGCCGCCGCCGCCAGCCCGGCCGTGTCCTGCACGCCGGGAAACACGCCGTCCAGCGCGGGCGCGAGCCCGGCGGCGCGGTTGTGCAGCAATACCTGCACGCGGGCCTGATCCAGCACGGTTTCGGCGCCGGGGGTGTCCGGCGTCAGGCCCATGTCCAGCGCGTAGTCCAGGCTGCCGAAGGCCAGCCGCGCCACGCCGGGCGTGGCCGCGACTTCGGACGCGTTCAACAGCCCGCGCGCGGTTTCGATGATGGGGATGACCGGCAACCCGGTCTGCGCCACGTGCCGCACCTGCGCCAGCGTTTCAGCTTTGGGCAGGAGGATGCCGGCAATGTTCGGCCGGCCACGGCAGGCTTTCAGGTCGTCGTCGTGCCAGGATGTGGATGCGTCGTTGATGCGCACCCACAGGCGGGCGTCGCGATGCGTCCCCAGGAAGTCGCACAGCGCCTCGCGGGCGGACGCCTTGGCCAGATGCTCGACGGCGTCTTCCAGGTCCACGATAACGGTGTCGGCCCCGGCGGCCAGCGCTTTGGGGATGCGCTCGGCGCGCGAAGCCGGCACGAATAGGGCGCTACGAACGACGGAATGCGTCACACGACCTCCGAAGCATGCAGTTGCGCCACCTGATCGGGCGCGTATCCCAACGATGCTAGCACCGCATCCGTGTTTTCGCCCACGGCGGGCACGGCGGCCATGCGCGGCGCGAACGCGCTGCTGCTGGCGGGCGGCAACAGCGCGGGCACCATGCCGGCCGGGCTGTCGACCTGGCTCCAGCGCGCGCGCGCCTGCAATTGCGGGTGCGCCCAGACGCCGGCCATGTCATTGACGCGGGCGTTGGCAATCTGCGCATCCTCCAGCCGCTGCGTCACCTGTTCGATCGACAGGTCCGCAAACGCCGCCACGATCAGATCGCGCAGCGCATCGCGGTTGGCGGTGCGCTGCGAATTCGAGATAAAGCGGGCGTCTTCGGCCAGCGTGGGCTGACGCAGCACCTGCGCGCAGAACACGCGCCATTCGCGTTCGTTTTGCAGGCCCAGCATGATGGTCGAGCCATCGCCCACCGGAAACGGCCCATACGGATAGATCGACGCATGCGCCGCGCCCGCGCGCACGGGCGGCTTGGCGCCCTCGAATGCGTAGTACATCGGAAAGCCCATCCACTCGACCATGCTTTCCAGCATGGACACGTCCAGGCGGCTGCCCAAGCCGGTTTTCTGGCGCAGCAACAAGGCATTCAGGATGGCCGAATACGCATACATGCCGGCCGCGATATCGGCGATGGAACACCCGGCCTTGACCGGGTCGTCCTGCGTGCCCGTTACCGACAGAAAGCCGCTTTCGCTTTGGATCAGCAGGTCATACGCCTTCTTGTCCTGATACGGGCCGCCTTCGCCATAGCCGGAAATATCGCAGACAATCAGGCGCGGATAGCGCGCATGCAGGGCCTCGAACGACAGCCCCAGCCGGGCCGCCGCGCCGGGCGCCAGGTTTTGCACCAGCACGTCGGCCGATTCCAGCAGGCGCTCCATGATGCCGCCCGCCTCGTCGCGCTTCAGGTCCAGCGTCAGGCTTTCCTTGGACCGGTTGGTCCAGACGAAATGCGAGGACAGGCCGCGCACGCGTTCGTCGTAGCCGCGCGCGAAATCGCCGCTGCCGGGGCGTTCAATCTTGATGACGCGCGCGCCCATGTCCGCCAGCTGGCGGGTGCAAAAGGGGGCGGCGATGGCGTGTTCCAGGCTGACGACGGTAATGCCATCCAACGGGCGGGATGCCGGTGTGCTCATTCGGTAAACCTCAGTTCGGCTTGATGGGCCAGCGTGCCGTCCTGCTCGGCCCACAGCTGGGCGAGGCCCGGCTCGGTCAAGCGGCCGGCCACCTGGAAAGGCGTGGGCGAAATCAGCGGACGCAGGCCGCGGTAGCTTAGATGCGTGGGACGCAGCCGGGGATGGGCGCGCGTAAAGGCGGCAACCATTTCGGTGGCAATCAGGGGGCCGTGCACGACCAGCCCCGGGTACCCTTCAACGCCCGTGACATAGGGGTGGTCGTAATGGATGCGGTGGCCGTTGAAGGTCACCGCCGAATAGCGGAACAGCAGCACCGACGTGGGGTTGACGGTGTCGCTCCATTGCGCCTGGGGCGCGGGCTCGCTGCCCGCCAGCTTCGGTGGCGACGGCTGGCGGTAGACGATGTCCTGCTCTTCTTCGATGACGACGTCACCAGCCTGGTGATATTCGTGGCGCACGGTGACGAACAGCAGCGCGCCGGTACGGCCCGCCTTCTCTTCCACCTTGATCACCTTGGATACCCGTTCGGCCGGCACGCCCACCTTCAAAGGCTGATGCCATTGCACCCGGCCGCCCGCCCACATGCGGTTACGGTCCTGGGCCGGTGGCAAAAAACCGCCGCGCGCGGGGTGCCCATCCGTCCCCAACCCGTCCATGCCCACGGTGCTGATGAAAAACGCCCATTGCCACAAGGGCGGCAGGGCCTCGCCCACGCCCGGCGCCTGACCGCCCAGGGTGGCCGCAATGCGGGCCGCGTGGCCGGGGTCCATGGCGTCCGGCTTGCGTTCGCCGCTGCCGATCCAGGCTGCCGGATCTGTAGAAGTCATGCCCATATCCTTTGGTGGGGTTGTTGGGTGGGGGATTTGGTGGGATTTTTCGTAAGCGTCAAGGATGCCCGCAAGCCGTCCCCGTTGTGAATTCGTTTTTCCTCAAGGCGGGGTTTGCGGCGCCTGAATCGACAGCCCACGCCCAGGCCCGGCGCGGCGCGCCGTAATATATGGCCCATGCACTTCGACCTAGCCGACCTACGCCTGTTCATCCACATCGCCGAATCCCCCAGCCTGACCCAGGCCGCGAAACGAGCGCATCTGTCCCTGGCCGCCGTCAGCGTGCGGATCAAGGCGCTGGAGAACCAGCTCAATTCCCGCCTGCTGTACCGCGACAGCCGGGGAGTGGAAATCACGCCCGCCGGGCAGAAACTGCTGCAACACGCCCGCGTCATCATGCGGCAGGTGGACCACCTGAAGCACGACTTCCAAGAGCAATCCGACGGCGATGCCGGGCACATCCGCATCTTTGCCAACACCACGGCCGTGACCGAATTCATGCCGGACATCCTGGCGCAGTTCCTGTCGGGGCACCCGGGCGTCACGGTGGACCTGCAAGAACGCCTGACGCGCGACATCGTGCGCGGCGTCCTGGACGGCACTACCGACCTGGGCATCGTGGCCGGCCCGGTCGATGCGCCCGAGCTGCAAGCCATACACTTCAGCACCGACCGGCTGGTGCTGGTGGTGCCCAACGGCCATCCGCTGCAAGACCAGGACAAGGTCAAGCTGGTGGATGCCGTGCGCTACCCGTTCATCACCATGCATGAAGGTTCCACGCTGGTGGCCTTTTTGCGCGACCAGCTGGAACGCAGCGGCCAGCGTCTACCGCAACGCATCCAGCTGTACAGCTTCGACTCCATCTGCCGCATGGTGCAAGCGGGCGTGGGCATCGGCGTGATTCCCGATTCCGCCGCGCGCCGCTATGGCGCCGACACCAAGTTGCGCGTGGTAGAGCTGGATGAACCCTGGGTGGTGCGTGAACGCAAGCTGCTGGTGCGCGACATCGACGCCCTGCCCGGCTGCGCGCGCGACCTGATCGAACAGATCCAGGTCCCGCGCGCGCCCTGACCTTCAGGGCGCGACACAAGCTCCCGTCGCTCAGGTTCCGGTGAACGCGGGCGGCCGCTTTTCGGCAAAGGCGCGCATGCCTTCCAGGTAGTCGTCCGTGTAGCCAAGCTCGCGCTGCAACCGGCATTCCAGATCGAACTGCTGGGCCAGCGTATTGCCGCTGGACGCGTGCAGCGCCGCCTTGGTGGCCGCGTAGGCCCGCGTGGGCCCGGCGGCCAATGTGGCGGAGACGTCCGAGACGGTGGCGGCCACCGCATCGTCAGGCACGACACGCCAGATCAGCCCCCACGCGGCGGCCTCGGTGGCGCTGACGGCCTCGCCGAACAACGCCGCGCCCATCGCGCGCGCCGAGCCCACCAGCCGGGGCAAGAACCATGTGCCACCCGCATCCGGCAGCAAGCCGATCTTGCTGAACGCCTGCACGAAGCGGGCCGACTGCGCGGCAAACACCACGTCGCAGGCCAGCACCAGGCTGGCGCCCGCGCCCGCCGCCACGCCGTTCATCACGCACACTACCGGCACCGGCAGCGCGCGCAAACGGGTGATCAACGGGCGATAGCATTTTTCCAGCATCAGGCTCAGGTCGCGCCGCGAGCCGTCCTCGGAGGGCTTGCGCTCGCTTAGATCCTGCCCCGCGCAAAAGCCCCGCCCCGCGCCGGTGATGACCAGGCCGCGCAGACCGGCGTGCGACTCCATCACATCCAGCGCGCGCGCCAGTTCGGCATGCATGACTTCGGTAAAGCTGTTGAGGCGGTCCGGCCGGTTCAGGGTGATGACGCCCACGCCGTCTTCCAGCGTGAACCGGATCTGCGTGTAGCCGTCGGCTGCGTTGTCTTGCGTTGCGTTCATGCCCGCTGCTCCTGCAATGCCGCTTCCTCCAGCATGGCCACTTCGGCCAGCACCGCCAATTGCTCGGCCGTGTCGCCCAGCAACGGATCCACCATGGTCAGCCGCTTGAAATAATCGCCCACCTCCAGCTCGTCGGTCATGCCCATGCCGCCGTGCAGTTGCACCGCCATCTGCGCCACCTGGCGCCCGGCGCGCGCGGCTTCCAACTTGGCCGACGCGATCATGCGGCGGCGCTGCACGGCATCGGGTTCGGTCAGCGCGGCCACGGCCACATAGGCCATCGACAAAGCCAGTTCCTTGGCCACCAGCATCTCGGCCAATCGGTGTTGCAGCGCCTGGAACGAGGCCAGCGGCTGACCGAATTGCTTGCGCGTCTTCAGATAATCAACGGTGATTTCCAATAGCCGGTCGATCGCGCCCGCTGCGTGCGCGCACAGCGCCGCCGTGCCCCACTGCAACGCCTGGGCCAGGGCGTCGTCGGC
The DNA here is from genome assembly GCF_053543755.1 of Achromobacter semiaridum. Classification (NCBI taxonomy): domain Bacteria; kingdom Pseudomonadati; phylum Pseudomonadota; class Betaproteobacteria; order Burkholderiales; family Alcaligenaceae; genus Achromobacter; species Achromobacter semiaridum. The sequence goes on from NZ_JBLVOL010000066.1 coordinate 97,846, forward strand.
CTGCGCGCCCTCGGCCAGCAAGGCATCGGCGGACAGGCCCACCGCGTCGAAATCCAGTCGGGCGCAGCGCGCGCCGTCCAGCGTGGGCGCGTCGGTGACGCGCACGCCGGCAACGTCCGACGGGACGGCCAGCAACACGGTCTGGCCCTCGGCGCCCAATGCGCTGACCAGCCACACCTTGGCCGCCGCGCCGTGCCACACCAAATGCTTGGCGCCATCCAGCCGCCAGCCCTGCCCCGTCTTTGCCGCGCGGCAATCGCGTGGCCGCGTGTCGTAGCGTCGGCCCGGCTCTTGATAGGCCACGCTAACGATCACCTCGCCCGATGCTATGCCCGGCAACCACCGGCCACGCGCCGCGTCGCCACACGCGTCCAGCAATGCCGCACCCATGACGGCGCTGGGAATGACGGGCTCGGACACCAGCGCGCGGCCCAGTTCCACATGCACGGGCAGCAGGCTGGCCGGCACTTCGCCAAAGCCGCCGAAGTCCTGCGAAATGGTCAGGCCCAGCACACCCAGTTCGGCCAGCGCGCCCCAGGCGCGGGCATCCAGCGTGCCGGTGGCCTGGCGCGCGCGGCGTTGGGGAAATGTCCATGCCTGGTCCACCAGGCGGCGCAGGCTGTCGGCCAGCATGCGCTGTTCTTCGGTATAGATGAAATCCATGCGTGTCTTCCTGTCGGATGGCGCGGCGGGCCTACAGGCCCAGCACCAGGCGGGCGATGATGCCCTTCTGCACTTCGGTCGTGCCGCCGTAGATGGACGTCTTGCGCATATCGGCATAGCCCGCGCCCGATGCCGCGGCCATCGCCGGGCCCGGCCCGTGATCGTCGTGGTCGGCCAGCAGCCAGTCGGGGTCGTAGGGCCAGGCGTCCGGCCCCGCCACTTCCATTTGCAGCATCGCCAGATCCTGCTGGATCTCGGACCCGCGAATCTTCAGCACCGAGGCCTCGGGGCCGGGCGTGCCGTCGTTGCTGGACGCCACGCGCAGCAGCAGCATTTCCAGCGCCATGATGTCCACTTCAATGCGCGAGATGCGGTCGCGGAAACGGCTGTCGGCCAGCACGGGCTTGCCGCGCGATTGCGCTTGCGCCGCCATGTGTTTCAAGATGCCCAGTTCGCGATGGCAATGGCCCAGCCCGGCGATGCCGGTGCGCTCGTGGCCCAACAGGTACTTGGCGTAGGTCCAGCCCTGGTTCTCCTCGCCCACCAGGTTTTCCACCGGTACGCGCACGTCTTCCAGCCAGACTTCATTGACGTCGTGGCCGCCGTCCAGCGTGCGGATGGGGCGCACCGTCACGCCCGGCGCTCGCATGTCCAGCAGCAGCATCGAGATGCCGCGTTGGGCACGCGCGTCAGGGTCGGTGCGGGCCAGGCAGAACATCCAGTCGGCGTACTGCGCCAGCGTGGTCCAGGTTTTCTGGCCGTTGACGACGTAATCATCGCCATCGCGCACGGCGCGTGTTTTCAGCGACGCCAGGTCCGACCCCGAACCCGGTTCGGAATAGCCCTGGCACCACCAGTCCTGCACGCGAGGGATGCGTGGCAAAAAGCGCGATTGTTGCTGCGCGCTGCCGTATTTCATCAGCACGGGGCCAATCATCGACAAGCCGAACGGCAGCAGGCGCGGCGCGCCGGCCTTGAAGCATTCCACTTCGAAGATCAGGCGCTGCAAGGCGTTCCAGCCCGTGCCGCCGTGCGCTTCCGGCCAGTTCGGGGCGCCCCAGCCCTGGTCTGCCAGGATGTTGTGCCAGCGCACGTAGTCGTCGCGTTCCAGCCGCTGATGGCGCAACACCTTGTCTCGGATATCGGCGGGCAGGCGGGTGGCGGCAAACGCGCGCACCTCGTCGCGGAATTGGCGCTCTTGCGGCGTCCAGGTCAGGTTCATGGTCTACCTCCTTTGCCCGGTATCTAGCCATGGCGCAGGCGGCCCCACAATCTGCCTCTTCCGAAGACCGGCTTCGCGCTGGATGTAGGGCAACGCAACGCGCCGCCGGGCGGCCCACTACCGCTTCGCAAAAGGCCTGCTTCAGCAATGAAGAATGGCAGAACCTTGGCGCAGTGCCGACACTAGCAGCCGTCATCCACTGGAATCCCATCGCACCATGACTGTTTCCGATCACAAGGAAGGCGTGTCGCAGGGCGTCGAGGCGCAGTACCGCCAGGCGCTCGACCAGGGCCGCTTTCTTATCCAGCACTGTGGCGGTTGCGACCGCGCGGTCTTCTATCCCCGCATGGTCTGCCCGCACTGCGGCGCGGACAAACTGACCTTCACGCCGGCCGACGGTCGCGGCGCCGTCTATTCCACCACCGTCGTGCGCCGCAAACCCGAGGCGGGCGGCGACTACAACGTGGCGTTGATCGACCTGCAAGAAGGCGTGCGCATGATGAGCCGAGTTGAAGGCGTTGCGCCGGCCGACGTGCGCATCGGCATGGCCGTGCGCGCCCGAGTGATTCAACAGGACGGCCACGGCCTGGTGGTCTTTGACGCTAAGCAGGAGGCGGCATGACGCTCGACGATTTGCGCGGCGCGGTGGCCGTGGCCGGGGTCGGCCATGCGGGCCTGGGACAGGCCAACGGCTTTACCGAAATGGAAATCCTGGTGCAGGCGGCGCAGCGCGCCGTGGCCGATGCAGGGCTGACCCTGCGCGACATAGACGGCATCTGCACGGCCAGCGTGGCCGCGCCGATGTGGGCCATGCCGGTGATCGAACACCTGGGCATCCGCCCCACCTTCATCGACAGCACCATGCTGGGAGGCTCCAGCTTCGTGGCGCACCTGTTGCCGGCCATGCACGCGCTGGCGTCCGGCCAGTGCAACGCCGTGCTGGTCTGCTATGGCAGCACGCAGCGCACGTCCACGCTGAGCCGCGCCGAAGTGGGCCGCGTGCGCAAGCAGTTCGACCCCCAACCCTATGAAACGCCCTACGACCCGCTAAGCCCGCTGTCCTCGTACGCGCTGGCGGCGGCGCGCCACATGCACCAGTACGGCACCCGCCGCGAGCATCTGGCGCAGGTGGCGCTGGCGGCCAACCAATGGGCGCAGCTGAACCCCGAGGCGCAGCTGCGCCAACCCACCACGCTGGATGAAATCCTGTCGGCGCGCATGGTGTCCGACCCCTTGAGCGTGCGCGATTGCTGCCTGGTTACCGACGGCGCGGGCGCCTTTGTGCTGGTGCGCGCCGACCGTGCGCGCGAGCTGCCGCGTCCGCCAGTCTACGTGTTGGGCAACGCCACGGCAGTCTGGAACCGGCAGATTTCGTCCATGCACGATTTGACGGTGACCGCCGCCGCGCAGTCGGGCAAGCAGGCCTTCGACATGGCCGGCGTGTCGCCGCGCGACATCGACGTGGTCGAACTCTACGACGCCTTCACCATCAACACGTTGCTGTTCCTGGAAGACCTGGGCTTTTGCGCCAAGGGCGAATCCAAGGACTTCATCGCGGATGGCGCCATCGCGCCGGGCGGCCGCCTGCCGGTCAACACCAACGGCGGCGGTTTGTGCTGCGTGCATCCCGGCATGTACGGCGTCTTCATCATGATCGAGGCCGTGCGGCAATTGCGCGGGGAATGCGGCGACCGGCAGGTGGCCGATGCGCACCTGGCGCTGGTGCACGGCAACGGCGGCACCTTATCCAGCCAGTCGACCGCCATCCTGGGCACCCAAGCCACGCTTTGATGCCCGCGTGGATCCACGCTTTGACCGGTTCACTCTTGCACTTTGACTTGCACGCCACCCTCGATGCCTCAAGCAGAAACCCTTACCCGCATCCATGAACTGCTGGCCCGCCAGGCGCGCCAGCAACCCGACGCCATCGTGCTGTACGAAGAAGGCGGCGGCACCGTCACCTATGCGCAGCTATGGCAGCGCGTACAGGCCGTGGCCGACTGGCTGCGCGGGCAAGGCGTGCAGCCCGGCCATCGCGTGCTGCTGGTGGGCGAAAACTGCACCGCGATGATCGCGGCCTTGTTCGGATGCGGCGTGGTGGGCGCGTGGCCGGTGGGGGTGAATGCGCGGCTGTCCACCCGCGAGGTGGACAACATCCGCCAGCACGCGCAGCCCGAACTGCTGCTGTACACCACCGGCGTGTCGTCCGCCGCTGCCGCGCATGCCGCAGACGCGAACGCAGTGGACGCGGACGCCGCCGTGTGGGGGCCGGGCGTGCCGG
>NZ_JBLVOL010000066.1:102127-128534 GCF_053543755.1 Achromobacter semiaridum
GCGCTTGACGCCGCACGACATCGGCTACGCGGCATTGCCCATGTCGCACATCTTCGGCATCGCCACGGTGCTGATGGCGACCGTGCACGCGGGCGCCAGCCTCGTGCTGCGCAGCCGCTTCGACGCCGACGACGCCTTCAAGGCGCTGGCGCATCCCGGCGTCAGCATCCTGCAAGGCGTGCCCACCATGTTCAGCCGCATGATGGCCGTGGCGCCGCCGCGCGCTGAACTGCGCGCCCCCGCCCTGCGCTATCTGTACACCGGCGGCGCCGCGCTGGACCCCACATTGAAGCGCGACGCCGAACGCTACTTTGGCGTGGCGATGCATCACGGCTACGGCATCACCGAATACGCGGGGTCGATGTTCATCACGCGCATCGACGAGCCGCGCGATGACTGCTCGGCCGGCTATGCGGTGGACGGCGTGGAAATGCGCCTGGGCAGCCCCGATGCGGGTGCACCGAAACCCGGCCAGCGCGGCGACATCCTGATCCGAGGCCCCGGCGTCATGCTGGGCTACTACCGCAACCCGGAACAGACCGAGCAGGCGCTTCTGCCCGGCGGCTGGCTCGACACCGGCGACATCGGTTATGTGGACGACAGCGGCGCGCTGTTCATCGCCGGCCGCTCCAAGGACCTGATCATCCGCTCGGGCTTCAACGTCTATCCCATCGAAGTGGAGTCGGTGATCAACGCCTTTCCGGGCGTGCGCCTGTCCGCCGTGGTCGGCCGCAACCCGGCGGACCAGAACGAAGAAGTGATCGCGTTCGTCGAGCCCCTGCCCGGCGCGCGCGTGGATACCGACCTCTTGATGCTGCACCTGCGCGCCCAGCTGGCGCCGTACAAGCGCCCCGCGCGAATCATTTCCATCGACACGATTCCCACGACCGTCAGCGGCAAGATCCTGAAGCAACCGCTGAAAGAAAGGCTGGCGTAGGCGCGGACTCGCTGTTCCGCTCCACGACCGGCCACTTAACCACAAGGAGACAACAGCGTGAAACTCAAGACTTTCTTTGCCGTGGCCACCGCCACGGCAGCCTTCGCCATGGCGTTCAGCGCCGGCGCGCAGACGTACCCCGACCGCCCCATCCGCCTGCTGGTGGGCTACGCGCCCGGCGGCCCGGTCGACACCACGGCGCGCGTCTTCGCCAAGTATCTGGGCGACAAGCTGGGCCAGCCCGTCGTGGTGGAGAACCGCGCGGGCGCCAGCGGCATGATCGCCTCGGACGCCACCGCCAAGGCCACGCCCGACGGCTACATGCTGGGCTTTGCCGCCAGCCCCACACTGACCATGTCGCCACTGGTTCAGCGCAGCACGCTGTTCGACCCGCGCCGCGACTTCTCATTGATCGGCCTGGTGGTCGATTACGCCAACGTGCTGCTGATCGGCCCCCAGATTCCCGCCAGGAACGTGGGCGAGCTGGTCAGCTATGCGCGCTCGCATCCCGATGCCGTGTCATTCGGGTCCGCCGGCATCGGCGCGTCCAACCACCTGTCGGCCGAGCTGCTTAAAAAGCAGGCCGATGCGTCGATGCTGCACGTGCCGTATCGCGGCAACTCGCCCGCCATGATGGACGTGATCAGCGGCAAGGTCACGTTCATGTTCGACATCACCAGCACGGCGATCCCGTTCATCAAAAGCGGCAAGGCCCGCGCGCTGGCCGTCACGTCCAAGACCCGCAACCCCGAGCTGCCCGACGTGCCCACCATGATGGAAGCCGGCATGAAGGACTACGAAGTGGTGGGCTGGTATGCGCTGGTCGGCCCCAGGAAATTACCCGACGCCGTCTCGGCCCGCCTGACGCGCGCGCTGCAAGACGTGTCCAAGGACCCCGCGTTCCGCAAAGCCATGACGGAAGGCGGCTACACCATCAACCCAGGCGACGCCACCGCCCTGCAATCCCGCATCGACCGCGAATACGCCTTGTGGTCGGACGTTATCCAAAGCGCCAACATCCAGGCCAACTGACCCTTACCGGAGCCCACCGATGCCCGCCCCGCTCGCGCTACGCGCCCAGACCCGCCTGCCGATCATCGGCGCCCCCATGTTTCTGGTCTCTGGGCCCGAGCTGGTCGTGGCGCAATGCGCGGCGGGCATAATCGGCACCTTCCCATCCCTGAACGCCCGCCCGCAGGAGCAGTTGCAAGACTGGATCACGCGCATCGAAGGCGGGCTGGCCGCCACACGCCGCGCCCATCCCGACGCCAAGGTGGCGCCCTACGGCGTGAATCTGATCATCCACCCCAGCAACCCGCGCTGGCAGGGCGATCTGGCGATCTGCGCCGAACGCCGCGTACCGCTCATCATCACGTCGCTGCACGCGCCCGAAGCGGTGGTGCGGGCCGTGCATCCTTACGGCGGTCTGGTCTATCACGACGTCACCAACGTGCGGCACGCCAAGCGCGCGCTGGAGGCGGGCGTGGACGGCCTGATTCTGGTGGCGGCGGGCGCGGGCGGCCACGCGGGCCAGATCAATCCGATTGCGCTGGTCAACGAAATCCGTGCGTTCTATGACGGCCCCTTGGCGCTATCGGGCTGCATCAGCCATGGCAAGGACGTGCTTGCCGCCGAGGTGCTGGGCTGCGACTTCGCCTACATGGGCACGCGCTTCATCGCCACGCAGGAATCGCTGGCGGGCGATGCCTACCGCGAGATGGTGCTGCAAGCGCAAGCCGCTGACGTGACGTACACGCCGTACTTTTCTGGCGTGCCCGCGAACTACCTGTCGGCCAGCATTCTGGCGGCGGGATTGGACCCCGTGGCCTTGTCCCGAAATGGCGAAGCGCCCCCCGCGAACATGGACAAAAACTCACGGCCCAAGGCGTGGAAAGATGTCTGGAGCGCCGGCCAGGGGGTTGGGTCAGCGCAAGAGATCCTGGCCATCGCGACGCTGGTGGATCAGCTGGAAGCCGAATATCTCAGCGCGCGGGCGGCGTTGGTGGCGGCAGCGGGCTAGATTGCTTCAGTCGCATCACTTTTCCGACTTCCCGAGCAAATCCATGCTCGGCCCGCCAGCGATGAACTGATCCAGCAGGCGCTGCTCGGCCGCGATTCTCTCCGGGTCCACATACCGCGCGGGTGGCGGGGCGTTACGCGCGCTTTCTTGCGTCAGTTCCGCAAACCGCTGCAAAAACTCCGGTGACGGCGCTTCGCTCAAGGTGCGGGTTTGCGGGCGCAGCTTCACGCCGAAGGGATCGTTCGCCGGCTTCTGGCCCGGCGTCGGTGAACTGATGGTGATCACCGTTACCCGGTCGTCACGGCGCAGCGGGACGATGGCGCTGGTGTCGGCGTTCAGATAGCTGGCCATGGTGGCCAGTGCAATACCCACAAAGGGAGACGCCGCCCCCGTGTCGCCCAGGCGTTGCGTCAGGTCGTAGCTTTGGTCCGAAGCCAGCAGATCGAGCGGGCTGTCGGCCATCTGCAAAGCGGGAAGCAGATCGGCCAGGGCGGAACGGTTCAAGCCTGCGTCGTAGAAGACTCGCGTGGGCGCGTGAGCCAGAGGCGTCACGGCCCGCGTCCAGGCGTTTGCGATGGCCGCATGGCGAGCCTCGCCTTTCAGGGGGATGCCGTCGGATAGGAGCGACACTTCGACTGGGCGGTGCAGCCGCGCCAACGGCGTCAGGCGGTCCCATTGCTGGAAGCCGCGTTCGGTGATGGGCTGAGGGAACCAGGGGCTGGGTTGAAAGGAATATGGCGGGTTGCGGCGCCAGCCAGTGAAGGCGGGGTCAATGTCGTTCTTGTGCGGTTTGGTGTACTTGGCAAAGCCGCGCAACCAGTCCAGGCGCTCGGGGCGGGCAAAGACGATGGCGGTGACGGCGTCTGTCAGCTCGCCGGGTTGGCGGGGGCCGGAACCCAGGCCGATGGGCTTGTCGTCTCGGGTACCCAGGGCGGAGTGCATTGCATAGGAGTCCAACGCATAGACAAGAAGCGCCGGCATATCGGGATTCTGCTCAAAGACTCTAAACAAATAGCCCACAAATTCCTCGGGCGTGTTGTTGCAGATCACCCCCGGTGTGAGCGGCTTACTGCGGTGCCAATGTAAGCCCGCAGGCCCCATCGTTCGATCGGCCATCCCGCCCAGGAAAATTGACACCCTTTCCGGAGAAAAGCGCAATCGATCCAGCTTTGGATCGTAATCGCGTACGACCGTCAAAGAGGGGATCACCCAGCGCTCAGGAAAGCCTCGCAGCGTCAACTCCAACGCGTTGGCCTTACGCTGCGCCCAAGCCGTCGTCCTGTCTTCCGCAATGGTTGGATAGAACGTGGTGTCCAACTGCAACGCCGTTCCAACGAGCAACACATCAGCTTGCGCGGAATTTTGTTGTAGCAGTTGCGCCCACACCTGGCCTTGACGATAAACGTCAAGGCTCAAGCCAACGCGGATGATGTCCAACGTCTCCAGGCGTGGGGACGAGGAGGACGCAGAGAAAATAGGCATCACAACTCCGGGGGATTGCGGAATGGGATCAACGGGAATCCACGCATCAGGCGCTGGAGGCAATTCGCAAGCCACTTCCTTCCGCTCGGAGGACTCCCTTGAACTATCGGCCTCGGCGAGTACCTCTTGCTGAAACGTAGCGGCCAACATAAGAGCCATAGCGCAAGATATGAGCTTCATTCCGACTCCCCGTCACCAGCCGTGAGATTGCGGCCAGCATCTCTGTCCTTTCGGGTCTGCGTAGACACCAAGGTGGACAACTTCATTTGATGGATCGAGGCAGGCACGCTGCCTCCTCCCCTACGCGACAACTTCCCATCTTCGCCATAGAGCGTAATCTTCCTGCTTCGATAGAGATCGGTAGCATTGACGAGTTCGAGGTTGTCGGCGCTTTCATTTTTGTAGTACTCCTGGATCGCTTCGTCTGGAAGTTTTCCTGTATCCGCTTCTTCATCCAACTCCACCCAAGCCATCCTCCAATCCGCCACCCGACACAAATACGCATAGAACGGCTCGTCATCAATACTGCGTGCCTGCCCTATCGCCAGGTCGTACGCCATTGCGCGTTGGCTATGCATTGAATTCGCGGGGATTGATGAATGAAAGGAGATCGGGCTTTGCTCGTCCGCCCCCGCGTCCATTCTTCGCCGACGCGCCTCGTTCGGGCTTTCCTGATATGTCACGTTAAAGCGACGTCCGCCCACGTGGTCGACCCCGGTGATCCGGTGCCAGTCCGCTGCCCATTCGTTGTTCTCCGGCGCGCTGTACGGGTTACGCAACGGGTCGTTCAAACCCGTGAGTTCTGCTTCAAGCAATGGCGCATATGCCATGCCCCCACTGCGGGAGCTATAGGTTTGCGGGACCGGTCCGGCGCTTTCCGGTAAGGTCACCACGCGGGTACCCGCCACACGTATGCCCTTGTTCGTAATGGCAATCGATGCATCTATCGGATCATCCGGCGCGTGTACCGGTGCGATACCCGCCGATGCCTGCTCGGCCATTACCACCCCGCCCGACCTGAAGTCCGCCAGAAACGGCTGCGGCAGGGCTGGCGCATTGATGGGCACCGACTGGCCAGGCGCGAAGTCGGCGTTGGCCGCCCATCGCTGCGGCAGGCCCATGCCCGAACCCTCCCAGGTGCTTTCATGCTGTCGGCGCAAGACGTAGTTTTGAGTTGGCGGCAGACCAATGGGTTGGCTCTTGCCGTCCCGCGCTCGCATGGTGAAGACGCGTTGATGAAAATGGCTACCCAGTGCGGACAATCCGGGGCCGTCAATATCACCCACCCACTGCTTCGCCATGTTGCCCACCATCGTGGGCACGAAATCCACCATCGTCCTTGGCTTGTGCGCAGGCATGGCCTGGTAAGTCAAGGTGTCGGCAATGCCTTGCCAGCCGATACCCTGCACATTGCGCATGCCGACGGTTTTGTCCTCGGGAGAGAAGTAGAGGAACACGCGGCCGCGATTGTCACGCTCGGAAAAGGCAACGTCTTTGCCGTCCAGCGTGGTCTGGCACTGCACGCCATTCCAACGCAATCCACCGATGCAGGAAGGGCTTGAGGGGTCGGCCATCTGAGCGAAGGTGGGCACCGGGTTGGGATTTGCGCCGATGAAGCCGACGATATTCGCAAGCGTTGTCACGCGCGCCTTGGTGGTCTGCTGCGCTTCGGACATCTCCATGCGCTCGAAGCGGGACTCCAGCAGGCTGTATGGCGGGTTCATCATGATGACCGCATCCACGGCGCGTTTGCCTTCGTCCTTGAGCAAGGCGTTGGCCAGCAGGGTGATCAGCGTGCCCTGGCTGTGCCCGACCACATTGATCGTGTCGTTCTCGCCGGTGGTCTTGCCGCCAGGATGGCGATAGGCGCGAATCATATTCACCAGCATGGCCAGTCGCTTGGCCGCCAGCAGCATGTACTTGCGGCTGGGCGCCATGACCAGCGGATGGTCGGGGGACCCAAATAGCGGGTTGATCGGCAGCAGGCCAAGCAGCTTGCCGGAGAAACCCTCACCCCACATATCCGGAATGGAAGTCGTGGCATTCGCGAACATCCCGCCCTGCTTGATACCGTCTTTGTCGAGCCTGTTGTGGTAGCGGTCCAGCCATTCTCCGTGCTCGGTCTTCTTGTCGATGTATTGCTCTTCTTCGCGAAAGCCCCAATAGAACGGGATGACGACACTGCGCGACCCGCCGCCGAACTTTCCGGCGGATGCTCGGCGGCGATAGTAGACGGCGTCAGGATTGGGCGCCGCGCCCTGATCCTCGGCGGGCAATCGGTAACTGGCGGGATTCAGCGCGGCGCAGCTTCTACTGCCGTCCGCGGCCTTCAAATGATCCAGGCGCTCATTCAAGCCCACGCAGATGCCGGTTTCCAGGTCGTCATACACGCCGGCCAGATCATTCACCCCGTGAATCAGAATCACCACGCAGGGCTTTGCCTGTTGTACCCGCACGATCGCAGGGCGCGCGCCGGGCAACAGCAGCGCCTCGGGCTGGCCCGTCAACGGGACGGAATGTGTTGCCATGGAACCTCCTTCGTCGAAGTGAATTGGCCCGCCGGCAGCCCGGCCAATCGCATCAGGGCCCGCCCCCGTGGCCGCGTCAATCGGCGTCGTGCAAGGTCAGCGTCGCGATGTGCATCGCGTCGCTTTCCATCAACTGCGTCGCGCCTTGCGCGTCGGTGATGCCTTGGACGGTTTCGCCATTGTTCAATGTGATCGTGTAGCGGCGGTGGGCCACCGGGCGCACGCCGTCCGGCAGAGTCACGATGAATTTTCGTTGGGTCGGGCCAAGGTCGAACCGGGGGAGTTCCGCCGCCAAGCTGGCCGCCCCCAGCATCTGATGGCTGGCCGCCTTGACCGTGAACGCACCGGGGCAGCCAAACTCAATCGCGCCATCCTGCATCTTGATGTAGGCCCCGCCGCACAACAGCGTGATGTGCTTGTCGGCAACCGCCAGGACATGCGCGGCGGCCGAGGAAATTTCAACGCTTTTCTCGGCTTGCACGCGGACGCTGCCATGCTGCGCCTGCAACAGCATCTGGCCTTGGTGGGCGATGTGCCGCATATTCCCGCTTTGTGTAAAGAGGCTGATTCCCTGCCCCGCATTCATAACGACGGATTGCCCCGCCGTCAGGTGCAGGTTCTTCTGCGCAACGGTATCCGCGTTGCCGCCCGCCGCCACGGTGATGGACGCCGGCGTGCCCACGGCAAGGCCCGCCGGGCTGCTCAACGCAATAACGGGTTGGCCGCCGTTGCTGCCCCCGGCTTCGTCGTTGGCGCCATGCCCCAGGTCCCGCACGTTGTCCGTCAGCTGCTGCTGGCGCGTTGGGTCAAGCGGCAGCGCCTCGTGGCGGGCGGCATATGCGCCCAGGTTACGGGCCAGTTCCAGCGCGCTTTCCAAGCGCTGCACCATTTCGTTACGGGATAGCTGCCCGCCCTTGGCGTGTGCTTGTCCGTCTGTGGTCAGCAATATTCCCTTTGCGGCGCGCACCGCGCCCTGTCCGTCCGTGCGCAGCTCAAACCCTTCACCACGGGGCGCCCCGCCTTTGGGCCGGGGCTGCGTCAAATAACCCAGATGCAGTTGGGAGGCGGCATGGTCGCTCATCAGCGCCGCGCTGATCTGGGCCAAGGTGTCGTCCAGCCGCAGTTCGTTCGCGCGTTGCCCTTTGTGCTCTTTGGATCTGATGGTGGCAATCGTGTTGTGCCGGGGCAGCGCGTAAGGCGGCAGGTTGGTCGCGCGGAATAGCCGCCCCATGGCAATTGGCTGGTCGCAATCACCGTTCAAGAAATTCACGACGACCTCTTGACCGATACGCGGAACCGCCATATGCCCCCACTGCGCGCCCGCCCAATCCTGCGCCACGCGTATCCAGCACGAGCTGTGTTCATTGTTGCGGCCGAGGCGGTCCCAGGGAAATTGAACCTTTATCCTGCCAAAGTCGTCGCAGTAGATTTCTTCGTTGGGCGGGCCGACAACGGTGGCCGTTTGTGAGCCATCGATGCACGGTCTGCCGCGGGGCGACGGCTTCCAGTCCGTCTTGGCAGGCACGAGTTCAGCCGTGTAGCCGTAGTGCGTGCCTGACTGGGCGTCCGGGCTGTCCTGCTCCTGGCTGACATGCTGAACCCCATGGTGACGCATACGTACCGGACGCCACTTTTGGTTCCACTCGTCGCGCGCGTGGCCCTGCAACAAAAAGGCCAGGCCGGGAACAAGACGCGGGTCGTCGCCTTCGACTGACGCGCTGCAAGCGTCGTTACGGCGCCCCAGCAAGCGGGTCCGCGCAAAGGGCTCGCCCGCCTCATCGCGCTTGTAGCGCCCGGGATAGTCGTAACGCTCGTAGCCCATGTCTTGATGGGGCTGATCCGCGGCGACAGCGCTGTGTTCCAGCTCATACCGAGGGTGCGTATAGGTGTAGTCGCGCTGTGTCTGGATAGCGGTGCGTACGCGCTCGGTATAGCTAAAGCGCTGCAAGCCGGGCGTGGGTGGGTCGCCGCCGGAGGTGGCGTGGTAAATGACCGGGTCGCCCGGGATGTCGTCGTTGAGGGTGATGCGGTCGCCGTGTATCAGACGATGCCCACCGTCGGAATGCGCGTAGTAATAGAAATAGCCTTCCTCGGCAGCAAGCCGGTCCAGGAAAGCGAGGTCCGTGTCGCCTGCCTGCACGCAATACTCGCGCGGCAGGTGTTCGAAGGTGCTGATCTGTTCGTAGTCGGTGATGCCCTGGCGTTTGATCACGTCGGCCATGATCTCGGGCACGGACAGATGCTGATAAATGCGCCAATCGGAACAAAGGGCGGCACGCGCCAAAGACGGTTCGACGACTGCCCGATAGCGGGTACGGCGAAAGCCGGTAGCGGCTTGTTCAAACTCAGTGACGATGCCGTGTACGTGGCGCGCCGCTTGCGCGCCATGCCAGATGGTGAACAAGGCCGCTTCGTCCAGCATGGCGCCGATATCCATGTCGGATTCCGTGCTGGATAGCCACAGCGTCAAGCGATACGTTTCCGACAGCGCTTCGTCCAGCGTGAACTCGACAACGTCGAAGGCAACGCCGATCGCCCTTGCCTTCACAGGCTGAAAGGTGAAACGGAAAGTCGGCTGGCTGGGCATGGCAGAGTCCGTATGGATTTCCTGCCAGGAGCCTAGCCGACCCCACGCCAAACAGATATAGAACAAATCTGAAATGCGGGGCCGCAATCCGAAGCCCCTATCCGGCATTCATCAATCTGCCCGATGCGGTCTGCCTTATTTCATCTGCTCTATCTCATCTGCCTTATTCCAGCTTGATATTCGCCGTCTTGATCAGGTCGCGCCATTTCACGATCTCGTCGCGCACGAACGCGCCGAACTGTTCGGGCGTGCCCGGCTTGGGCTCGGCGCCCGCCGCGATCAGGCTCTTGGCCGTGGCCGGGTCGGACAGCACCTTGACCATGTCGGCGTTGATGCGCTTGACGATATCGGGCGGCGTGCCCTTGGGCGCCATCACGCCGCTCCAGGAATAGGCCTCGTAGCCGGGCAGGCCCGACTCGGCGATGGTGGGCACGTCGGGCAGCATGCTGGAACGCGTGGGGTTGCCGACGCCCAGCGCGCGCACCTTGCCACCCTTCAAGTGCGGCACGGCGGACGGGCCATCGGCGAACATCACCTGCACCTGTCCGCCCAGCAGGTCCTGCATGGCCGGCGCGCTGCCGCGATACGGCACGTGCTGGATGCGGATGCCGGCCATGGCGTTGAACAATTCGCCCGCCAGGTGCGTGCCGCCGCCCGTGCCCGACGACCCGAACGACAGCTTGCCCGGGTTCTTCTTGGCGTAGGCGATCAGTTCGCCGACGGAGTTCACGGGCAGCGCTGCGTTCACCACCAGCACGATGGGAAACACCGCTGCCATGCCGACCGGCACGAAGTCGGTGGTGATGTCGTAGGTCAGGTTGTTGCGCAGGCTGGGCAGCACCGCGTGGTGGATGGACGCGAAGAAGAAGTTGTAGCCGTCGGGCTCGGCCTTGGCTGCGAATTGCGCGCCGACGATGCCGCCCGCGCCCGACTTGTTGTCCACCACGGTGGGCACGGACCACATCTGCCCCAGCGGCTGCGTGGTGAAGCGCGCGGTGGTGTCCACCGGACCGCCCGCCGGAAACGGCACGATGAAGGTCACGGCATGGCCTGGCCACGTGGCGGCGCGTGCCGGCGATGAAAACAAAGTGGGCAGCACGGCCGAGGCGCACGCGGCGCCCAGCCCCGCGATGACGCGGCGGCGTTGAGGATCAATCACTGCGGTCTCCTGGGTCTCGGTGTTGTTCGCGATCGGGCGTTGGATGCTGCCGCCCGCCGCTCTTTTTCTTCGCGTGGCTCGTCCCACGCTTTTTTATTATTTTCCGAGAGCCCGGATTCGCCGCTACACATTTTCAAAAGCCCCTCTTTCGCACCCGCCCCAACGTTCGATCATCGGACAGGAATTTCCCTGAGTCCCGTCGCGGATACGACATACGGACGAGGGCCCGGCTTAGGCCGACTGCCCGCGCGCCGCGCGTTGCACATGTTCGATAAAGCACTCGGCAAAGCTGGGCAGGTCGCGGCCGCGCTGGCGGCACAGCAGGCGGTCGCGCAGCGCCCAGGCGTCTTCCAGCTTCAGCACGTGCAGCGCATCGGGGCGGCTGTAGCGCGCGGCGCAGGCGCGTGGCACCACGGCAATGCCCGCGCCCGCCTCGACCATGCGGCACACCGCCTCGAAGCTGCCCACGTGCACGCGCTGGCACAGGCGCTTGCCCAGGCCGCTGGCAATGTCTTCCAGAAAGGTCTGGATGGCGCTGTCAGGGTGGATGCCCACGAACTGGTAGGCGTCGACCAGGTCCGCGAAGTGCGCGGACTTGGACGCGGCCAGGGGATGCTCCAGCGAGGTCACCACGGTGAGCTCGTCGCGAAACAAGGGCGTGACGTCCAGCCCCGCCACGTCGATATTGCCCGCCACCAGCCCGAGATCGCCCGCGCCCGCGCGGATGGCGATGACAATGTCGCCAGAAATTTTCTCTTCAAGCTCGACGTCCACGTCAGGGTTCTCCGCCAGGAACGTGGATAAGGCATCGGCCAGGAATGAATTGGTGGCCGTGGTGTTGGCCAGCAGGCGCAAGCGCCCTTTCAGGCCGCTGGCATAGGGTTGCAGATCGGCATTCAGGCATTCCAGTTGCCGGAAGACGGCGTTGGCGTGTTTAAGCAGCACCTCGCCCGCCGGCGTCAGCGCCACGCCCGTGGCCAGCCGCACCAACAGGCGCGCCTTGAACGCTTCTTCCATGTGCTTGACCCGGGCGCTTGCCGCCGGCAAGGACAGGAACGTGCGTTCCGCGGCCCGGGTCAGGTTGAGGGTTTCGCCCACGTTCAAGAACAAACGCAGGTCCGTCAGATCATGTCTCATGTTCCACCACGCAGAAGGGGGGCATTTCTAATTTTGAATTCTTCGAATGCCGCCACGAATCTACCATGGGGCATTCCCATGAACCAGACCGGTTGATGCGGAACTGTTTTCCATCGACGGCGCGTGCGCCGCAGCAAAGGAGTCAGGGCAATGAGCGGCATCGTTTCCGGAAAGGTAGTGGTCGTCACCGGCGCGGGCGGAGGCATCGGGCGCAGCATCGCGCTGGCGATGGCCCAGGCGGGCGCCAAGGTGGTGGTGAACGACATCGGCGTGTCGCTGACGGGCGAAGGCGGCGGCGAGGGCCCCGCACAAGCGGTCGTGCGCGAAATCACGGCGGCAGGCGGACAGGCGGTGGCCAACACCGACAGCGTGGCCGCCTACGACAGCGCCAGCCGCGTCGTGCAGACGGCCATCGACGCATTCGGACGCATCGACGCCGTGGTCAACAACGCGGGCAACCTGCGCGACCGGGTTTTCCACAAGATGAGCGAAGAGGAATGGCGCCAGGTGATCGACGTGCACCTGAACGGTTCGTTCTTCATGAGCCGCGCGGCCGCGCCGTATTTCCGCGAGCAGGAATCCGGCGCGTTCGTGCACATGACATCCACCTCGGGCCTGATCGGCAACTTTGGCCAGGCCAACTACGCGGCCGCGAAATTGGGCATCGTGGCGCTGTCCAAATCCATCGCGCTGGACATGGCGCGCTACAACGTGCGTTCGAACTGCATTGCGCCCTTCGCCTGGAGCCGCATGACCAGT
Source organism: Achromobacter semiaridum (assembly GCF_053543755.1). NCBI lineage: Bacteria > Pseudomonadati > Pseudomonadota > Betaproteobacteria > Burkholderiales > Alcaligenaceae > Achromobacter > Achromobacter semiaridum. Next base: position 114,737 of record NZ_JBLVOL010000066.1, read on the forward strand.
TCCATTCCGGCGGAAACCGACGCAGAAAAGGCACGCGTCGAAAAATTGAAGAAGATGGAAGCGGGCAAGGTTGCGCCGATGGCCGTGTTTCTGGCCAGCGATGCGGCCAGCGAGATCACCGCGCAGATCTTCGCGGTGCGCGCCAACGAAATCATGTTGATCAGCCAGCCGCGCCCGCTGCGCACGGTGCACCACAGCGAAGGCTGGACGCCCGAACGCATCGCCGACATCGCCGTGCCCGCCATGCGCAAGCACTTCTACGCGTTGGAGCGTTCGCCCGACGTGATCGACTGGGACCCCATCTGAGACCGCCATGCCGCTGGATTACGCGACCGTAAAGAACTGGCGCTTTGACGAGGTCCGTCAGCGCTATGACCACAAAGACACCATGCTGTACGCGCTGGGCATCGGGTTGGGCCAGGACCCCGAGGACACCCGCCAGCTGCGCTACGTGTACGAAGAAGATCTGCAAGCATTTCCCACGATGGGCGTGGTGCTGGCGTACCCAGGCTTCTGGGTGCGCGACCCGCGCAGCAGCATCGACTGGGTCAAGGTGGTGCATGGCGAACAACGCCTGACCGTGCACGCGCCGCTGCCGCCCGCGGGCCAGGTCAGCAGCCGCAGCCGCAACACGCACGTGATCGACAAGGGCGCGGACAAAGGCGCCATCGTCATCACCGAACGCACGCTGCACGGCGAGGACGGCGCCTGCCTGGCCACCTTGCGGCAAAGCACCTTCTGCCGAGGCGACGGCGGCTTTGGCCAGGGCGATGCCAGCCCCGAGCCCCTGCCCGCCACGCCGCAGGGCGACCCGGACCTGCGCTGCGAATTGCGCATCGCCCCCAACGCCGCGCTGTTGTATCGCCTGAACGCCGACCCCAACCCGCTGCATGTCGACCCCGAGGTCGCGCGCCAGGCCGGGTATCCGCGCCCCATCCTGCATGGGCTGTGCTCGTATGGGGTGGTGGCGCACGCGATCGTGAAAAGCTGCTGCGACTACGACGCATCGCGGCTGACCAGCCTGAACACGCGCTTCTCGGCGCCGGTGTATCCCGGCGAAACGCTGCAATGCGACATCTGGCGGCTGCCGGACGGGCAGATCCAGTTTTTGGCGCGCTCGCGCGAACGCAACGTCGTGGTGATGAGCCACGGTACCGCGACGGTGCAATCATGACGCGCGCGCCCGCGCTGGACGGCATCCGCGTGCTGGACCTGTCGCGCATCCTGGCCGGCCCCTGGTGCACGCAGAACCTGGCCGACCTGGGGGCCGACGTCATCAAGATCGAACGCCCGCGCGTGGGCGACGACACGCGCGCATGGGGGCCGCCGTACCTGAAGGATGGCGACGGCCAGGACACCAGCGAGTCCGCGTACTACCTCAGCGCCAACCGCAACAAGCGCTCGGTGGAAGCGGACATGGCCACGCCGGAAGGCGCGGCGCTGATCCGCGAACTGGCTGCCGTCAGCGACATCCTGGTCGAGAATTTCAAGGTGGGCGGCCTGGCCAAATACGGGCTCGACTACGACAGCCTGAAGGCCGTCAACCCGCGCCTGATCTATTGCTCGGTCACGGGCTTCGGGCAGGACGGGCCCTTTGCACAGCGCCCCGGCTACGACTTCATGATCCAGGGCATGGGCGGGCTGATGAGCATCACCGGCGAACGCGACGACCTGCCCGGTGGCGGCCCGCAGAAGGCGGGCGTGGCGGTGACCGACATCGTTACCGGCATGTACGCCACGGTAGCGATCCTGGCGGCCTTGCAGGAGCGGCATCGCAGCGGCTTGGGGCAGCATCTGGACATCGCCTTGCTGGACAGCCACGTGGCATTGCTGGCAAACCAGAATTCCAACTACTTCAACTCGGGCGTGGCGCCCACCCGCGCGGGCAACGCCCACCAGAACGTGGTGCCGTACCAGGTGTTCGCCGCCAGCGACGGCCACCTGATCGTGGCCACGGGCAATGAATCGCAGTACCGCGCGTACTGCCGCGCCATCGGCGTGCCGGAACTGGGCGACGATCCGCGCTTTGCCACGAACCGGTTGCGCGTGACGAATCGCGAGGAACTGATCGGCATCCTGACGGGGATCATGCACGAGGGCCGTCGTGACGACTGGATTGCCAAGCTGGAAGCGGTGGGCGTGCCGTGCGGCCCGATCAACAATATTGCGCAGGCTTTTGCGCATCCGCAGGCGCAGGCGCGGCAGTTGCGTCGGGACATGCCGCATCCGTTGGGCGGCGTGGCACCGGTGACGGCAAGCCCGTTACGCTTTTCAGGGTCGCCGGTGGTGTATCGGCGCGCCCCGCCGCTGCTGGGCGAACATACGGAGGAAGTGCTGCGCGAGGTGCTGGGCAAATCGCCGGACGCGATAGCGGCGTTCACGAAGGGTACGCGCGGCGCCTAGGCGCCATGCCATGCCGCGTCAAAAAAAAGGCCGCTGATTTCTCAGCGGCCGTTTTTATGTCAGCGTGGATCGGTGCGAGGCTTACGCCACCGCCACCGGGATCTTGCCGATCTTGGCTTGCCATTCCTTCGGCCCCGTCGTGTGGACCGACGTGCCCTTGGCGTCCACCGCCACGGTCACCGGCATGTCCTTGACGTCGAATTCGTAGATGGCTTCCATGCCCAGGTCCGCAAAGCCCAGCACCTTGGCGCCGCGAATTGCCTTGGACACCAGGTACGCCGCGCCGCCCACGGCCATCAGGTAGGCCGAGCCGTGCTTCTTGATGGCTTCGATGGCGACCGGGCCACGTTCGGACTTGCCGATCATCGAGATCAGGCCCGTCTTCTCAAGCATCATGTCGGTGAACTTGTCCATGCGCGTGGCGGTGGTGGGACCCGCGGGGCCGACCACTTCATCGCCCACCGGGTCCACCGGGCCCACGTAATAGATCACGCGGTTGGTGAAGTCCACCGGCAGCGGCTCGCCCTTGGCCAACATGTCCTGGATGCGCTTGTGCGCGGCGTCGCGGCCGGTCAACATCTTGCCCGACAACAGCAGCGTCTGGCCCGGCTTCCAGCTGGCCACTTCTTCCTTGGTCAGCGTGTTCAGGTCGACTTGCTTGGACTTGTTGTAGTCCGGCGCCCAGTGCACTTCGGGCCATTCGGACAGCGACGGCGGGTCCAGGCGCGCGGGGCCCGTGCCGTCCAGTTCGAAGTGCGCGTGGCGCGTGGCGGCGCAGTTCGGGATCATGGCAACCGGCTTGGACGCGGCGTGCGTGGGGAAGGTGCTGATCTTGACGTCCAGCACGGTCGTTAGGCCGCCCAGGCCCTGCGCGCCGATACCCAGCGCGTTGACCTTTTCGTAGAGCTCGATGCGCAGCTCTTCCAGCTTGTTCTGCGGGCCGCGGGCCAGCAGTTCGTACATGTCGATGTCTTCCATCAACGACTGCTTGGCCATCAGCATGGCCTTTTCCGCGGTGCCGCCAACGCCGATGCCCAGCATGCCCGGCGGGCACCAGCCGGCGCCCATCGTCGGGACGGTTTTCAGCACCCAGTCCACCAGCGAATCGCTGGGGTTCAGCATGGCAAACTTGGATTTGTTTTCCGAACCGCCGCCCTTGGACGCGATCTGCACGTCGACCTTGTCGCCTTGGACCAGTTCAACGTGCAGGATACAGGGCGTGTTGTCGCGCGTGTTCTTGCGGGCGAACAGCGGGTCGTCCAGCACGGAAGCGCGCAGCGGATTGTCCGGGTTCAGGTAGCCACGGCGCACGCCTTCGTCACACAGTTCCTGCAAGGTGCGCTTGGTGTCAAAGCGCACGCTCATGCCGATCTTCAGGAAAACGTTAACGATGCCGGTGTCCTGGCACAGCGGGCGCTTGCCTTCGGCGCACATGCGCGAGTTGGTCAGGATCTGCGCCATCGCGTCACGCGCGGCGGGGCTTTCCTCGCGCTCGTACGCGCGCGCCAGATGGCGGATGTAGTCGACGGGATGGTAGTAGCTGATGAACTGGATGCCATCGGCTATCGACTGGATGAAGTCTTCTTCTTTAATGATGACGGACATGGCGATTTGCGGGTCTAGATGGAAAACTGGATATTGAAAACGCGGCTGGCACTAACTGCCAACCGCTGTGGAAAGAACAATTTTTGCCGCCGGGCCGCCCCAAGGCAAAAAACGCCCCCTCGGGGGGCAGCAAGCGAGCGGAGCGAAGTGCGGCGTGGGGGCTCATTTACCTTGCCAGACCGGCTTGCGCTTTTCGGCGAAAGCCGTCGCGCCTTCCTTGGCGTCGGCCGACGAAAAGATATGGGCGATCAACGGGCGTTGGCGGTCGAACATGCCGTCCTGTTCCCAATCAACGGCCTGCGACACGATGCTCTTGGCGGTCTGCACGGCCAACGGGCCGTTTTCAACAATGGCGCGCGCCAGTTCCAGCGCGCCGGCCAATGCGCCGCCCGGTTCGGTCAGGCGGTTGACCAGGCCGAACGAGTAGGCGCGTTCAGCGGTCAGCATTTCGCCCGTCAAGATCACTTCCATCGCGATGTGGTACGGCAGGCGGCGCGGCAGGCGTAGCATGCCGCCGGCGCCGGCCACCAGGCCGCGCTTGACTTCCGGCAGGCCGAACTTGGCGTTGTTGGCAGCCACGATCAGGTCGGAAGCCAGCGCCATTTCGCAGCCACCGGCCAGCGCATAGCCTTCCACGGCGGCGATCAGCGGCTTCTTGGGCGGGCGTTCGTTCAAGCCGGCAAAACCACGGCCTTCAACGTAGGGGCGCTGCCCGGATTTGGCGAATGCCTTCAAGTCCATGCCCGACGAGAACGTGCCGCCGCCGCCCGTCAGGATGCCGATGCGAATGTCGTCGCGGCTGTCCAGCTGGTCCAGCGCGGCGGCCATGGCCTGGGCGGTTTCCAGGTTGATGGCGTTCTTGGCTTCGGGGCGGTTGATCGTGATGATCTGGATGCCGTCGGTGACTTCCACCGTGATCAGGTCTGACATAGGACTGCTCCTTCCGGGATTTCTCGGAATCGGGTTCCGGGTTTTATATAAGACTTGGGACGTAACCCGGAATCATACGACCATTGGTTTCCAGGCGCAGCGGGGCCGCCCCCAAGCGTCCGCCAGGGGCACACTGGCCCGCCCGGGGGATGCCGTCCGGGCATAGATGTAACCGCGCGGCGGCGCCCGCCAAACGGGACGGCCCCGGGCCAGTTAAAATGCCCGGTTTCCCACGCCCACGGCAGGCCTTGCCCGGCGGTCGAATTCCAAGAATCCTATGCTCACCTTTCAGCAAATCATCCTTACGCTCCAGGAATACTGGGACAAGCAGGGTTGCGCCCTGCTGCAACCCTACGACATGGAAGTCGGCGCCGGCACCTCGCACACGGCCACGTTCCTGCGCGCGATCGGCCCGGAGCCGTGGCGCGCCGCCTACGTGCAGCCCTCGCGCCGCCCCAAGGATGGCCGCTATGGCGAAAACCCCAATCGCCTCCAGCACTATTACCAGTACCAGGTGGTGCTCAAGCCGGCGCCGCCCGACATCCTGGACCTGTATATCGGTTCGCTGAAAGCGCTGGGCATCGACCCGACGCAACACGACATCCGCTTCGTCGAAGACGACTGGGAAAACCCCACGCTGGGCGCTTGGGGCCTGGGCTGGGAAGTGTGGCTGAACGGCATGGAAGTCACGCAATTCACGTACTTCCAGCAGGTGGGCGGCCTGGATTGCACGCCCACCACCGGTGAAATCACCTACGGCCTGGAACGCCTGGCCATGTACCTGCAAGACGTGCAAAGCGTCTACGACCTGGTCTGGACCGAGGGCGCCAACGGCAACCGCGTGCTGTACCGCGACGTGTTCCACCAGAACGAAGTCGAGCAATCGACCTACAACTTCGAGCATTCGTCGGCCGACATGCTGTTTGCGCACTTCAACGACTACGAAGCCGAGGCCAAGCGGCTGATGGAAGTGCCGCTGGCGCTGCCGGCCTACGAGGCCGCGCTGAAAGCCGCGCACACCTTCAACATGCTGGACGCGCGCGGCGCGATCAGCGTGACCGAGCGCGCCGCCTACATCGGCCGCATCCGCAACCTGTCGCGCGCCGTCGCGCAGGCTTATTTCGATTCCCGCGAACGACTGGGCTTTCCCATGCTGCGCCGCAACCAGGCCGCCGGGGAGGCAGCATAAATGACGACGAACATCCGCCCCCTGCTGGTCGAACTGCTGACCGAAGAATTGCCGCCCAAGGCCCTGCAAAAGCTGGGCCAGGCCTTTGCCGAAGGCGTGCGCGCCACGCTGGAACGCCACGGCCTCTTGGCCGAAGGCTGCGCCGCGACCGCGTATTCCACGCCGCGCCGCCTGGCCGTGCACCTGTCCGCCGTGCTGGCGCAAGCGCCCGACCAGCCCTATGCCGAAAAGCTGATGCCCGCCAAGATCGGCCTGACCGAAGACGGCAAGGCCACCCCGGCACTGCAAAAGAAGCTGGCCGCCAAGGGCCTGGAAAACATAGACCTGGCCACGCTGGACCGCGAATCCGACGGCAAGCAGGACTACCTGGTGGCACGCGGCACCGCCACCGGATCGTCGCTGGCCGCCGGCTTGCAGGAAGGCATCGACACGGCATTGAACAGCCTGCCGATTCCCAAGGTGATGCGCTACCAATTGGCCGACGGCGTCACCACCGTCAAGTTCGTGCGCCCGGCGCACGGCCTGGTTGCCCTGTTCGGCGCCGATGTGGTGCCCGTGTCCACGCTGGGCATGCAGGCCGGCCGCGACACGCTGGGCCACCGCTTCATGTGCGCCGGCCCGGTGTCGTTTGCCGATGCCGATTCGTACGCCGCCACGCTGGCTGAAAAGGGCCGCGTCGTGGCGTCCTTCGAAGGCCGTCGCGATGAGATCCAGCGCCAGTTGCTGGACCACGCCGGCCGCCTGTCGGCCACGCTGGGCGATGACCCGGAAGTGGCCGCGCTGCTGGACGAAGTGACGGCGCTGGTCGAGCACCCCACCGTATATGTGGGCCAGTTTGAAGAGCAGTTTCTGCAAGTGCCGCAGGAATGCCTGATCCTGACCATGCGGCTGAACCAGAAGTACTTCCCGCTGTTCGACCCGGCCACCGGCCGCCTGACGCACCGCTTCCTGATCGTGAGCAACATGCACACGGACAACCCGGTGAACATCGTCGAAGGCAACCAGCGCGTGGTGCGCCCGCGCCTGGCCGACGCGCAGTTCTTCTTCGAAACCGATCGCAAGACGCCGCTGGCTTCGCGCGTGGAACAGCTGGGTTCCATCGTTTATCACAACAAGCTGGGCACCCAGCTTGAACGCGTCGAACGCGTGCGCGCCATCGCGCGCGGCGTGGCCGAACAGCTGGGCGGCGACGTTGCCGCCGCTGACCGCGCCGCCATGCTGGCCAAGGCCGACCTGGGTTCGAACATGGTGGGCGAATTCCCCGAGCTGCAAGGCATCATGGGCGCCTACTACGCGGCCGGCGACGGCGAGCCCGACAGCGTCGTGCAAGCGCTGCGCACGCAGTACCGCAACCGCTACGACGCGCCCGTCACGCAAGACACGCTGACCGCCGCCACGCTGTTCATCGCCGAACGCGTGGAAACGATGGTTGGCATCTGGGCCATCGGCCTGGCGCCCACGGGCGAACGCGACCCCTTCGGCCTGCGCCGCGCGGCGCTTGGCCTGATCAGCGCGTTTGAACAGCTGGCGGCCGGCGGCTGGCTGAAGGTCAGCCAGGACGGCCCGCTGTCGCTCGACGGCCTGCTGGCCCTGGCCGCCGGCACCTTCGCCGCCGGCAAGATCCCGGCCGACACGCTGGCCGAAGTGCGCACCTTCATTTACGAGCGCTATCGCAACCAGCTCATCAACGATTTCGACCGCAACGCGGTGGAAGCCGTGATTGCGTTGACGCCGCCGCTGCACCAGGTGGCCGAGCGCGTGCGCGCCGCCGCCGCGTTCGCGCAGTTGCCCGAAGCGGCCAGCCTGGCCGCCGCCAACAAGCGCATCGGCAACCTGTTGAAAAAGGCTGAAGGCGAGATCGGTGCGGTGAACGACGCCACGCTGGTCGAACCCGCTGAAAAGGCCCTGGCCGCCACCGTCGCCAAGCTGCGCCCGCAGGCGCAAGCTCAGTTGGCCGCCGGCGACTTTGCCGGCAGCCTGTCCACGCTGGCGCAAGCCCGCGAACCGGTGGACGCCTTCTTTGCCGATGTCATGGTCATGGCCGAAGACCCGGCCGTGCGCGCCAACCGGCTGGCGTTGTTGAGCCAGCTGCATGGCCTGATGAACCAGGTGGCCGACATTTCCAGGCTGGCACAGTGAAACTGATCATCCTAGACCGCGACGGCGTCATCAATCAGGACAGCGATGCGTTCGTCAAGAATCCCGACGAATGGATCGCCCTGCCCGGCAGCCTGCAAGCCATTGCGCGGCTGACGCAGGCCGACTGGAAAGTGGTGGTGGCCAGCAACCAGTCGGGCCTGGCGCGCGGCCTGTTCGACATGGACACGCTGACCGCCATCCACACCAAGATGCGGCGCGAACTGGCCGCCGTGGGGGGCGCCATCGACGCCGTGTTCCTGTGCCCGCACGGGCCGGATGACAACTGCACCTGCCGCAAGCCGCGCCCGGGGCTGTTCGAACAGATCGGGCACCGCTACGACATCAGCCTGGCCGGCGTGCCGGCGGTGGGCGATTCGCTGCGCGATCTGCAAGCGTCGGCGGCCGTAGGCTGCGCGCCGTGGCTGGTGCACACCGGCAACGGCAAGAAGACGCTGGCCAAGGGCGGCCTGCCCGAGAACACCCGGGTCTGCGAAGACCTGTCGGCGGTCGTCGACATTCTGCTTCAGGACAATTGATTCAATGGCCCGGCTACGTTCGCTGCTGTATTTCCTGTTTTTGGCCATCACGGTCATCCCCTACGCGTTCCTGTGCATCCTGTGGGCGCCGCTGCCGCTGCATTGGCGCTACAAGCTGACGGTGGGCTGGCCGCGCCTGGCCATCTGGGGCGCCAAGGTGTTCTGCGGTATCCGCTGGCAGGTCAAGGGCTGGGAAAACCTGCCCGACGGCCCGGCGGTGATTCTGTCCAAACACCAGTCGGCCTGGGAAACGCTGTTCTTTCCCGCGCACATGCCGCGCGAAGTGTGCTTCGTCTACAAGAAAGAACTGCACATGGTGCCGTTCTTCGGGTGGGGCCTGGCGCTGCTGCGCATGATCGCCATTGACCGCTCCAAGGGCCGCGACGCCTTCGACCAGGTGGTCAAGCAGGGCCAGACGCGCATGGACGAAGGCCGTTGGCCGCTGCTGTTTCCCGAGGGCACACGCGTGCCGCCGGGCAAGACGGCGCGCTTCAAGATGGGCGGAGCGCTGCTGGCCTCGCGCACCGGCGCGGTGGTCATTCCCGTGGCGCACAACGCCGGCGAGTGCTGGCGGCGCAACGCTTTCGTCAAATATCCCGGGCTGGTCACCCTGTCGATCGGTCCCGCGATAGAATCCAAGGGACTCTCCCCCGACGAACTGAACCAGAAGGTTCAGGAATGGATCGAAGGGGAAATGCGGCGTCTGAATCCTGAAAGGTATGCCCAGCACTGATCAGCTCGAACTCTTGTTCGACATGCAAGAACACGACGCGCCCCACGGCGCGTCGCCGCTGATCGCCACGCCAACGCCAACGCCGCCGCCTCAGCCCAGGCTTGAACCGCGGCCTCAGCAGCAGCAACCCCAGCCGCAGCCCCAGCCCGTCACGCCCGTGAACCTGTTCCCCGACGCCGCCGAAGGCGACGCCGGCAAGGGCGAGCCGCTGCTGACGCTGTCGCCCAATGCCGCCTCGCGCGTGCCCACGCCCTGCCCCGATCCGCTGCCGCCCGGCGCGCGCTGGCGCGAAATCCCCACCGATCAACAGCCCATCGGCTTCGTGCTGCTGCGTTCGCGTCGGCGCAGCATCGGCTTTGTCATCACCGACGACGGCCTGCGAGTCACCGCGCCCAGTTGGGTCACGCTGGCGCAGATTGACGACGCCGTGCGCGAAAAAGCGCGCTGGATCGTCACCAAGCTGCGCGAATGGCACGCCCGCAAGCAGCAGCTGGCCATGGCGCACACGCGCTGGCAAGCGGGTGGCGAACTGCCTTACCTGGGCAAGCGCATCGTGATCGGCGTGGGTGGCGACAGCCGCCAGTCGCGCCTGTCGGGCGATGCCGACGCGCCCGAGGACGGCGACACGCTATGGCTGGCGCTGCCGTCCACGGCCGACCAAAGCCGTATCCGCGACGCCGCGCAAGCCTGGCTACAACAGCGCGCGGGCGCGTGGTTCGGCGCGCGGCTGGCGCACTTCCTGCATATCAGCGGCTTGAAGATCCGCCGCTGGCGGCTGTCGTCCGCCGCCACGCGCTGGGGCTCCTGCACCAGCGACGGCAACATCATGCTGAACTGGCGCCTGATCCATTTCGCGCCCGGCATCATCGACTACGTCATCGCGCACGAGCTTGCGCATCTGCGCGAGATGAACCACAGTCAGGACTTCTGGCGCGAAGTCGGCCAGATCCTTCCCGACTTCGAAGACGCCAAGAACATCCTGCGGCGCCACGACCCCGCTTCGCTGCCTCAGTTCTGAGGCGCACTGGAGACAAGACAATGTTGCTGCTGATTCCTGGCCCGGTCACGACCGACGCGCGGGTGAAGGCCGCCATGGCGCAAGACTACGCGCCGTGGGACAACGATTTCCGCGCAGCCTACCGGCAGGTGTGCGACGGCGTCTTGCACGTGGCCCAGGGCTCGGCGGACGAGCACGTGGCGCTGGCGCTGCCCGGCTGCGGCCACTTTGCGGTGGAAGCCGCCGTACGCACCTTCGTGCCGCCCGGCGGCCGCCTGCTGGCGCCGTCCACCGGCGCGTACGCGGCGCGCCTGCAAAAGCTGGCTAGCGACGCGGGGCGCATCGCCGTGCCGCTGGCGGTGGGCGCCACCGAACGGCTGGAGCCGGCCGCCGTGGCCGCCGCGCTGGAACAAGACCCCACGCTGACGCACCTGGCGGTGGTCTATAGCGAAACGGGCAGCGGCATCTGCCACGACGTGCCGGCATTGGCGCGCATTGCCCACGCGCTGGGCCGCCGCGTCATCGTCGACGCGGTGTCCGCCTTTGGCGCCTTGCCGCTGGATGTGTCCGCCCTGCCCGCCGTGGATGCCGTGGTGCTGACGGCCAACAAGTGCCTGGAAGGTCTGCCCGGCGCGGCGTTCGTCGTGGCCCGCCGCGACCGCCTGGAAGCCGCCCGCGGCAACGCGGGCAGCTGGTCGCTGGATCTGGCCGACATCTATCAACACACGCTGGCGCCCAATGCGGGCCCGCGCTTCACGCCCCCGGCGCCCACGCTGGCCGCGCTGGCCGTGGCGCTGGACCTGTACCGCCAGGAAGGCCGCGAGGCGCGGCTGGCGCGTTACACGGCCAACATGCGCACGCTTTATGATGGCGTCAGCGAACTGGGCTTGACGCCCTATCTGTCGCGCGATCTGCAAGGCCCCATCGTCGTCAACGTGCATGCGCCCGATTCCCCTAACTGGCATCTGCAATTGTTCGTGGACGCCCTGAAGGCGCGCGGCTACGTGCTCAGTAATTTCTTCAACACCGAACAACCCACGTTCCGGGTCGGCTGCATCGGCGCCTTTGGCGCGGACCAGATGCGGCAGGCAGTCGCCGCCATGGGCGGCGCACTGCGCGACATCGGCATTACGCGGCAACACTCGGGCAACCCCGGGTTCCTGCCACAACCCCTCATCGCCTAAGGAAGATCTCCATGCGTATGCTCCACACCATGCTGCGAGTCGGCAACCTTGATAAGTCCATCGATTTCTACACCAACGTGCTCGGCATGCGCGTCCTGCGCCGCAACGACTACCCCGAAGGCAAGTTCACGCTGGCCTTCGTCGGCTATCAAGACGAGTCCGAAGGCGCGGTCATCGAACTGACCCACAACTGGGACACCGAAAAGTACGACCTGGGCAACGGCTACGGCCACATCGCGCTGGAAGTGGACAACGCCTACGAAGCCTGTGACAAGGTCAAGGAACGCGGCGGCAAGGTCACCCGCGAAGCCGGTCCGATGAAGCACGGCAAGACCGTGATCGCCTTCGTCGAAGACCCGGACGGCTACAAGATCGAGTTCATCCAGAAGAAAGGCCGTCAAGACTGACGCGTACCGCCATGATCCACCCCATCCTGAAAATGGGCGACCCGCGCTTGCTGCGCGTGGCCCCGCCCGTCGATAAATTCGACACGCCCGAGCTGCACGCCCTGATCGACGACATGTTCGAAACCATGGCGGCGGCACAAGGCGTGGGGCTGGCGGCGCCGCAGATCGGCGTGGACCTGCAAGTGGTTATCTTCGGCTTTGACCGCAACGACCGCTACCCCGACGCGCCCCCCGTGCCGCAGACCATCTTGTGCAACCCCGTCATCACCCCCTTGTCGGACGAGATGGAAGACGGCTGGGAAGGTTGCTTGTCGGTGCCCGGCCTGCGCGGGCTGGTGCCGCGCTATCGCCACATCCGCTACAGCGGCCGCGACCCGTATGGCCGGCTGATCGAGCGCGAAGCCGAAGGCTTTCACGCCCGTGTGGTGCAGCACGAATGCGATCACCTGATCGGCCGGCTGTACCCGTCGCGCATCCAGGATTTCACGAAGTTCGGCTTCACGGAAATCCTGTTCCCCGGCATGGACCCGAACGCGGACGATTAAGCGTCGGGTTTGGGGGCTGGGTCGGAAACGGACGTCGAATCAGGGCTTGCCGCCTGGGGCGACAGCGCTTGCGGCGCAAAATCATCCACCTGCAAGACCTTGGACACCACCGCGTCCGCCGCCTCCAGCTGCGCCGCCTGCGCGTCCGTGATGGCGCCCAGCTGATGCGCCTCGCGCCAATTGTGCACGTTCGACTGGCGCAGGCGGTCGCGGATGGGCTGCACCGCGTCAACCAGCGCAAAGGCGCGGGTCAAGTCCGCCAAGGGGTCGCTACCCGCGCGGCCACCGCCCAGCAGTACGCCGGCCGCCGCGCCGCTGCCCGGCTCGCGATGCAGGTCGGCCGCCAGCCGGTCATGGGTGGGCGACGGCTTCAACAGCAGGTCGGCGCAGGCGCGCGTCAAGGCGTCGTTCGGCCCGCGCGCCAGGCGCCACGGCAGGATGGCGGCGCGCAGGCCCCACGCCAGCACGCGGCCCGGCAGGTTGCGCAGCACTTCGTCCAGGCTTTTCTCGATGCTGGCGTAGCCCTGTTCCATGCACCAATGCACCAGCGGCAGATCGTCGTGCTTGCGGCCTTCGTCTTCCCAGCGCTTGAGCACCGCCGACAGCAAATAAAGCTGCGACAACACATCGCCCAGCCGCGCCGAGATCATTTCGCGCCGCTTCAGCCCGCCGCCCAATTGCGCCAGCGTGGCGTCGGCCAACAACGCAAAGCCGGACGCATAGCGTCCCAGCCGCCGGTAGTGCCCCGCCGTGGGGCCGGACACCGGCGACGGCGCCAGCAAGGCGCCCGACCAGGCGCGGCCGATCGCGCGCAGCGTGTTCTTGCCGGCGTGCCGCAGGTGGCGCCAGAACACATCGTGGAACACCTCGATGCCACGTTCTTCGTCGGGGTTGGCCAGCGCCAGCATTTCGGGCATTAGATAGGGATGCGCGCGGATGGCGCCCTGCCCGAAGATGATCAGGTTGCGCGTCAGGATGTTGGCGCCTTCGACCGTGATGGCGATGGGCACCGCGCGATACAGCGCGCCCAGGTAGTTGCTGGGGCCGTCGATGACCGCGCGGCCCGCGTGCACGTCCATCGCGGCGTTGACCGAGTCGCGCATGCGTTCAGTGGCGTGGTATTTCATGAT